>JAIFMY010000246.1 GCA_020048155.1 Bacteroidota bacterium | reverse complement strand
CCTCTGATGTTGAGTACTCAAATTTTTAATAAGGAATTTTACTCCAATCTGCATGTTGAAATAGCCAGAGGAAAAGGTTGGGCTGGAGAAATTAATGTTAAGCGAAAGGACAATACTGACTTTTGGGTATTTGTTATAATATCACCGATACGAAATCCTCATGGAGAACTTACACACTTTTTTATAACTGCCCAAGATATAGCCCAGCAAAAAAAGGACAGAGAGGAGCTTGAAGAATATAGGGCGCATCTTGAAAAAATAGTGAATGATCGTACTATTGAAATTAGTGAAATTACCCATAAGCTTATGAATCTGATTGAAAATATGCCACTTGGCTATTTAGAGACAGATTCTGAAGGCGTAATTACAGCCGTAAATCACGCTGCTGAAAATATATTTCTGTTAGAACGCGAACAAATGGGGGGCAATGGCCTTTGGATGCTTTCTAATAACAACCAGAATATGTTTCAGAAACTCAAGAATTCTACCGATATGGTCAAAACCCTTACGCGAAGGCACGTCATTGATAATATTGCAAAGATTCTGCGGTGGAACATGATTAAACTTATTGGTGATTCGCAACAAATAATTGGCATTGCCTGTATCATTGAAGACATAACCGCACTAAAAGATGCTGAAATACAACTTAGACAGGCATTAGCCAAGGAGCGCGAGCTAAATGAGATGAAATCAAATTTCGTTTCCATGACCTCACATCAGTTTCGTACGCCACTCACTACCATACTTTCTAATACAGAAATGCTTGAACTTCTATTCAGCAGACTAAATGAGAATGATGGAATTACTGCCAAACGTTTTACCAGACGCATCATTGATAATATAGAAAGGCTAGATTTGCTTATGTCTGATGTACTTCTGGTGGGCAAAAACCAGTCTGGCAAAATAATGTTCAGACCGCAATCTGTGCACCTCACAGAGTTTTTAGCTAATTTTGTTGCCGATACTAAGTTTCAGTCCAAAGATGAGCGTATCATCGAATTTATTGCTTCTGGCGACGAAAAACCCATAGAAGCCGACCCGCATCTTCTTTCTCACATCATAAGCAACCTGCTTAGCAATGCGCTGAAGTATTCAAGCAGCAATGCCAAATTGATACTGGAGTATCGTAAGGCAGATGTTCTTATAATAGTTGCTGATGAAGGGATAGGAATTCCTACCGAAGAACAAGATAAGATTTTTACGGCCTTCTTCAGAGCTTCCAATACTGAGAATATAATTGGTACCGGACTGGGCATGGTGATAGTAAAAGATTATGTACTCAAGCATGGCGGGAAAATCTATTTTTCTAGTGCGCCCAACGCCGGGACCCAGTTTTTTGTAGAACTTCCATATAAACAGATAAGGCATGAAGAAAATACTGATAATTGAAGATGAGAAAGATATTCGAGAATCGGTAGCGGATATTCTTCGATTACACAACTATAAAGTTGTTGAAGCTGCTAACGGCAATGAGGGATTAATTGCTGCACTGAGTCATTTTCCCGATCTCATCATTTCAGATGTGCTCATGCCCGGGTTCGATGGGTTTCAACTCATGGAACATTTGCAAAACAATAAACGTTTTTTCAACGTCCCCATTATTTTTCTTACTGCCAAAAGCCAGCCCGATGATTTCAGGAAAGGTCTAAAGCTAGGCGCTGCCGATTACATTACCAAGCCTTTCAAAATGGAAGAATTGCTGGCCTCTATAAAAAAGCAACTCACTAAAATTGAAAACCAAAGGCAAGTGGAGCAAAATTATTTTCTCCTAGCTTTCGAAAATCCTTTTATCGGTGTTTTTTATTTCGTTAATGAAGAAATAACTCAAGTAAATCAGAAATTTGTTCAAATGACCGGCTATTCGCTCCCTGAGATAAAACGCCTGAATATGGAAAATCTATTTGCCGGCAACAGCAATGATTCCATTGCAGCCATTATGGATTGTTACAAGGGTATACGTAGTGAAGTATTTGTGGATACTATCATTATTACCAAAGAGAAGCAAGCTCTGGAAGCAACATTATACGTCAAAAACATTAGCACCGAAGAAACCAATGCTGTTTTTGGGAACTTTTACCACAAAGCAAATACTGTAGAAACCGAATCGAACGGGAATGAAATACACTCTCTTATCGAATTTTTTAGATCAACCGATAATATGAAAGTAATGCAGGAAGTAATGAATGCAAGTAAAATACTGGATTTGGAAGAGAAAAAGAAACAAACTGCTCTGCAAGAAAAAATTAGCATTACTGCCCGCGAAATGGACGTGCTGAGGCTTATTTGCGATGGGCTTACTAACAACGAGATAGCTGAAAAACTATTCTTGAGCAATCGAACAGTAGACAACCATAGGGCAAGTTTGCTTCTGAAAACTGAAACAAAAAACACAGCAGCACTTGTGGCTTTTGCAATCAAAAATAAATTAATAGACTAGAGCTATGATGGACTTATGAACCTATTAATATACGGTTAAATAAAGAATTGGAATAACAGAGTAAATAGCGGACAGGTATGAAAAGGATTTTGATAGTAGAAGATGAGGCCGATTTGAGAGAAAGTCTGCAAGACATTCTTTCCATGAACGGATATGATTCAATTGCTGCCGAGAATGGCCGTGAAGGCTTATGGTTGGCAAACTCCAGTAAACCGGATCTCATAATCTCAGATATTATGATGCCCGAAATAAATGGATTTCAGTTCCTTGAGATGCTCCAAAATAATAATCAGTTGTCCAATATTCCTTTCATTTTTCTTTCGGCACGTGGCGAAGATCATAATTTGAGAGAAGGCATGAATCTTGGCGCTGATGATTATCTTACCAAACCCGTAAAAATGAACGTACTGCTCGAAACCATTTCCAGACGGTTGCTTAAAGCTGAAAACCAACAACGGGCATTCGAATCTACATACAAAGAAGTGCTCACTAGTATAAATCTTGCCACGCAACACGAGTTTAATACACCTCTTAATAGCATCATTGGGTTTTCTCAGTTGCTACTCAATTATCCGACATTGCCCGTACATAAACGCAATTATTTCATTAAAACCATTGCCGAAGCTGGGCTGCGTCTCAAATCTACACTCGATAACATCATGCTTTATCGTGCTATAGTGGCTGGACAGATTGCTGTAAAACCTGAAAATTTTATTCTCGATAATCAGCATCTTACAGATTGGCTCAAACCGATTCTTGAAAAATATAAGCGAGAAAACAACCTGGTTGTGCTTAACGATTTAAATTTCAACTTCTTTTGCCCCAAAGATCATATGCATAAAATCCTCACTGAATTGGTTGACAATGCCTGCAAGTTCAGTGATGCAAATTCTCAAATTTTTGTTATCACTAGTAAAACCAATAATGGTATGATGTTTCAGATTCAAAATTCGGTCGACAATCTGAATTCTATAAACTTTGGTTTTGTAGATGCATTCAAGCAGTTTGACAATCGAAAAACCATGACAGGTATTGGTCTGGGATTATTTATTTGTAAAAGTCTGGCCGATGCCAATGGCTGGCAATTAGAACTAGTACCCGATCTCGATCGTAAAACATTTTCTGCAAACATTGTTTTCTAACAATCGCCCACAGTTTTTTTATCGGTTTTGTTCTTCAATCTAAAAGTGTATATCAGGTACACCATTTTAGTCTAAGGATTACAATTAGTCATAACATACTGTATATTTTGTTTAATCACATATTTTATAGGTAAAAATACTTATTCAACTTTATGAATCAAATTATGAGTAAAAATGCTTACATTTATACAATTATATATGACTAATTTTGAGCAGTTCGTATCTTTTGTTATGAATATTTTTTTACTGGGCATACACTTATCTTTTTGGGTTTTGGAAATTGAATATATTCAGCGTACAATGTTTTTGAAAATTACATAGAATCTAGAAGTATATTCATTATAGTGTATTAAGATAGTTTTATACTCTTAATTTATTGAAACAACTTTATTACGCACGGGTATGAAACGAATTTTAATTATTGAGGATGAGCCGGATATTCGAGAAAGTCTGGAGGAAATGCTTACAATGCATGGTTATGAAACACATGGTGCACCCAATGGAAAAGTCGGCTTTGTTTTGTTGTCTACTTTTCAGCCAGATTTGGTGATTTCTGATTTGATGATGCCGGAGATGGGGGGAATCGATTTTTTACAAAGTATCAATAAGTATAGAAAATCTTATCCGGTAGATTGTATCGTACTTACAGCAGTAAATGATAAAGACATAATTGCAAAAGCAAAATCGATTGGGGCAAAGCACGTGATGCTTAAACCATTTCGACTTGATAAGTTACTCGAAGTTATTAAGGCATTGCTATAAAGCGACTTGTGGTTGTAAGTTTAATAGATGGAAATCAGTTATTGAAATAAATGTTTTAATACCAAACTATGTATATCTATTTGCTGGCATGAATCCATGGTTTTCGTAAAACATAAAAAAGCCGGACATAAGCCCGGCTTTCAATGTAAAAAATGGGATACTCAGCAATCATTTAAACTACATCATTTCATCCATACCGCCACCGGCATTGTCGTCGGAGTTTCGGTTTGAATTATTTTTTTTGTAGTTGTTTATTTTGTAGCTGGCAGTAAAAGTTACTACAGCAAATTCTCTTGCCATAAGCTGGTATGTTTCGTAGTTTGTTCCATAAGTTTTTGCCCCATGCCTGGCAGTTCCAAATGGATCGCGTATTTGCAATCCGAGGGTAAGTTTGCGGTTAAGCAATTCTTGACGTATAGCGGCATCCATGGAGTAAAACTCTGTAGATTCGCCTTGCGCGGTTACAGAAGCGCTGTTGTAAAAACCATTGATTTGCAAACGGGTAGATGTTGGAAATTTGAAGCCAATGCCACTTCGTGCATTCCAATTGAAAGATTCATTGGATACACTTTCACCATCAACTTCACCTTCGAGCATGTATTGAAATACGTTTCCGCTTATGCTCAATGACATAAATTTCGACAACTCAAAATTTCCCATCAGCTCAGCACCTATAGAGTAGTCAGTATTCAGGTTTTGAAACGAACGGACAAAAATACCATCATCTATGGTTTGTACCCGTGTGATGAGGTCAGTGGTTTGGCGCAAATAAGTTTCAAAAGAAATCATATTGGTGCCTAGTCGTTTTTGTATGTTCAGCTCATATGAGTGTGTATACTCGGGTGTAAGTCCGGGATTACCTACCATGCGACTGTATTGGTCTGAATACATAGGTATTGGATTGAGCTCACGTTCGCCCGGCCTGCGTATACGTTTGGTATAACTGGCTTGCATTTGGAAGTCGTTTGGCAATTGGCGGGAAATGTGTACTGTTGGGAAGAAATCTGGTCTTATTACTTCAAATGTAGTATCGGGGGTGGTAAGTATCTGATCTGTATATTCACCACGCAAACCCAACTGAATGCCAAAACCTAAATAATTTCCGCTAAATGTAGAATAAGCCGCATACA
>JAIFMY010000212.1 GCA_020048155.1 Bacteroidota bacterium | reverse complement strand
GTAGGTATTTACCAGAATGGCCAGCCCCACGGCCACCTCGGCTGCAGCTACTACCATGATGAAAAATACAAATACCTGCGCATTCGGGTCGTTGCGGAAAGCAGAAAAAGCCACCAACAATAGGTTTACTGAATTGAGCATCATTTCTACGGACATGAATATGACCAGCGCATTTCGCTTAATCAATACCCCCGTAAGACCAATCACAAAAAGTATAGAACTTAGTGCCACGTAATAGGTCAGTGGAATATGCCTGATAACTTCGACTGTATCGCCCATTTTTATTTATATTTTTATTAAAAGTTTAATTCTTTTCTTCCCAGCATCACTGCACCTACCATGGCCGAAATAAACAAAACAGATGCTATTTCAAATGGCAATAAATAATCTGAATACAATATTTTGCCCAGATTCTCAACCGTTCCTATTTGCGACAGGTGTATGGGTTTGGTAGAAGATATATCGAACCCTTTGAGGGCACTTATGAGTGTAACCAAAAGCAGACCACTAGCCACTACAGCGGCAAGCCTCGCGTATAGGGATTTAGGTACCTCAGATTCTACATTCAGATTGAGCAACATCACAGAAAATAAGAATAAAACCATGATAGCGCCAGCATAAACTATGATATGCACCACAGCCAGAAACTGAGCGTTGAGCAATACATAGTGCCCTGCCAAAGTGAAAAAGCTGAAAATAAGGTAAAGCAAGCTATGTATCCCTTTCTTGGAAACCAATACCATAATGGATGAAAAAATCATGAGTATTGAAAGCCCGTAAAATATATAAATATCCATTTTATATGCTAAGTTTTATTTATTGTGCCTTTTGGTATTATCCTTTTTAAATTCAAGAACCTGAGGTGTTTGCCTTATACTCACGTCTATTCTTTTGTCGGAGTCAGCCGATTCTACCAACTTGTCTTTACCGTACACAAAATCTTCGCGCTCATATTCAGCATGTACGATTCGTTTGGTAAGGAAAATTGCTTCTTTGGGGCATGCTTCTTCGCATAAACCGCAAAAAATACAACGTAGCATATTTATCTCATACACCTTGGCATATTTCTCTTCGCGGTACAGATGCTCTTCGCCTGGCTCTCGTTCGGCTGCAGTCATGGTGATGGCTTCTGCAGGACATGCCAATGCGCACAAACCGCAAGCAGTGCAGCGTTCGCGGCCTTGCTCGTCGCGTTTTAGTACATGATGTCCACGGTAAACATCGGCAAATGGTCGTTGCTGCGCAGGATATTCTACGGTTACAGATTTCTTGAAAAGATGCATGAAAGTAATTCCCATACCTGTAGCAATAGCAGGCAGATAGAGTCTTTCTTTCATTGTCATATTTTTATCCGAAACTACTTTTGAGCGGTTTGTAAGTTTCATATTTTTTGTCTTTTAATTCTGAGTAAAATAACCATAAATTACTGCATGAGCAGGCTTATAAAGCCGGTAAGTATGATATTGAGCACAGCTAATGGCAACAATTTTTTCCATCCCAATTTCATGAGTTGATCGTACCGGAAACGTGGCAATGTCCAACGTATCCACATGAATAAAAAGATGATAAAAGATATTTTTGCAAATAAAACCAAGAACCCGGCTGCTGCCAAAGCATTTTGAGAAAGCCCAAGTTGGTCAATTCCCGGAAAATCATATCCTCCCAGAAAAAGGGTGGCTATAATTGCACCAGAAACAAACATATTGATGTATTCGGCGAAAAGGTAAAAGCCTAGCTTCATACTGCTATACTCAGTGTGGTAACCCCCAATAAGCTCAGTTTCGCACTCGGGAAGGTCGAATGGAGCGCGGTTGGTTTCGGCAAATGCACAAATGAGAAATATGATAAAACCCAATGGCTGATAAAAAATATTCCATTTAAAGCCATCTTGCTGGTTTACAATTTCCGAAAGATTGAGTGAACCGCTGGTCATTACCAAAGCTACTATAGAAAGCCCTAAAGCAAGTTCGTAGCTAATCATCTGCGATGAAGCCCGCACAGCTCCCAACAAAGCGTATTTGTTGTTGGACGCCCAGCCGCCAATCATGATACCATACACCCCTATAGAAACTATAGCGAATAAGTAAAGTACGCCAATATTTACGTTGGCTACTTGCAATGCGTATTCTGTGCCTCCTATATTAATACTGGGTCCCCAGGGAATAACAGCGCTTGTAAGCAAAGCCACAAGCATACTGAGCGATGGCCCGAGTACGTACAAAAATTTATCGGCACTGGCAGGGATGAATTCTTCTTTGAAAAACAATTTCACCCCATCGGCCAAAGGTTGCAAAAGCCCCCATTTACCTGCCCTGTTTGGTCCCAATCTATCTTGAAAAAACGCTGCCAGCTTACGTTCGAGCAGTGTGGCATACATGGCCACCAGCAAACTCAAGCCCAGAATGGCCGCTATGAGTATCAGTTTATATATGAAAAAGTTAGCATCCATTTGGCTATTCTTGTTTTTCGGTTCTATGTTCTATAGGAAGAATGATGGAAGGTTTTTTCAGATTTCCATATTGGTTTTGTGAAATAACCGACTGCTTGCTCAATTTGGCTGGCCCTTCTATTGTCCAGTCTTCCGGTTGCTTGTGATCATATCGGCAATCGTTGCAAATAAATTCTTCTACTTCATGGAATTGGTCTTTGCGGGCGGTTACACGATATATTTCATTTCCAAATTTCCAAACCACAACTTTGCCACTGCATTTGGTGCAATTGCGGTGTGCATTC
This sequence comes from Bacteroidota bacterium, assembly GCA_020048155.1. Taxonomy (GTDB): domain Bacteria; phylum Bacteroidota; class Bacteroidia; order Bacteroidales; family DYOH01; genus JAIFMY01. The sequence continues at coordinate 2,757 of JAIFMY010000212.1, read as the reverse complement.
ATAGGTTTCAGGAACCATACACGGCTCTTGAAGCGGAAAGTTTTGTCGGTAAGCGCACCCACCGGGCATACATCTATCACATTTCCCGAAAACTCATTGTCGATGGCATTCTGGATATATGTAGAAATTTCGGCCTGGTCGCCACGATACAATACCCCATGCACCCTTGAATTGGCAATCTGATTGGCAGTATACACACATCGGTAGCACAGTATGCAGCGATTCATGTGTAACTGAATATTTGGACCAATGTCCACTTTATCGTATTCACGGCGGTCTTCTTCGTAGCGCTCGGTATTGGCACCGTGCTCGTAGCTCAGATTCTGCAAATCGCATTCACCGGCTTGGTCGCACACTGGGCAATCCAGCGGGTGATTGATGAGCAAAAACTCCACTATGGCTTTGCGTGCCTCAAGCACCTCGGGAGAGGTGATATTCTGCACTACCATACCATCGGCTACAGGCGTACTGCACGACGCTACCAACTTGGGCATGGGGCGTGGATCTTTGGCCGAACCTTGCGATACTTTCACCAGACAGGTGCGGCATTTGCCACCCGAGCCTTTGAGTTTGGAGTAATAGCACATGGTAGGGGGCACAATGTCTCCGCCTATCTTGCGGGCTGCCTCAAGTATGGTGGTACCCTCGGGTACTTCTATGGTGTGGTTGTCTATGGTAACTATGGGCATGGTTTATACCGTATATTTTTTTAAACTACCGTGTTTTATGTTTTTTACAATACCCGGATTTTTCACATGAAATTCAAATTCGTCGCGGAAATGGCGGATGGCACTGGCTACAGGCCAGGCAGCAGCATCGCCGAGCGGACAAATTGTATTGCCTTCTATGTTTTTAGAGATATTGGTGAGCAAGTCTATATCGTGCATACGTCCTTCGCCATTTTCGAGGCGATGCAGCACGCGCTCCATCCAACCTGTACCCTCGCGGCAGGGCGAGCATTGCCCGCACGACTCGTGGTGGTAAAAGCGTGTCAGATTCCAGGTGTTGCGCACTATGCAGGAATCTTCGTCGTAAGCTATGAAACCGCCTGAGCCCAGCATGGTACCGGTGGCAAATCCCCCATCGGCAAGCGACTCGTATGTCATCATTCGGTTTTCGCCATTGGCAGTTTTGAGTATCAGGTGTGCAGGAAGTATGGGGACTGAAGAACCTCCGGCGATAACGGCCTTGAGTGGTTTTCCGTTTTTCATTCCCCCGCAATATTCGTCGGACATCAAAAATTCTTCTACCGAAATATTCATTTCTATTTCATATACCCCCGGACGGTTGATATGTCCGCTGGCGGATATCAATTTGGTTCCGGTACTTCGGCCTGTGCCTATTTTGGCGTACTCTTCGCCTCCCATGCTTATGATGGGAACCACGGCAGCCAATGTTTCCACATTGTTTACCACAGTAGGACAATCGTACAAACCTTTTAAAGCAGGGAATGGTGGTTTGATGCGCGGATTTCCGCGTTTTCCTTCCAGCGATTCTATCTGCGCAGTTTCTTCACCGCATATATAGGCACCTGCACCTGAGTGCACGTGTATATCAAGCGAGTAGCCTGTATTTAGTATATTTTTACCCAAAAACTTATTGGCGTTTGCCTCGCATATGGCTTTGTTGAGTATACCTATGAGGTACTTAAACTCTCCACGCACATATATATAGCAAGTATTTACTCCCAAAGCATAGCTTGATATGATAAGGCCTTCTACCAGCAAATGTGGAAGTTTCTCGATGAGATATCTGTCTTTGAAAGTTCCGGGCTCACTCTCATCGGCATTGCAAATGAGATAGCGCGGATTGTTGCTTTTCTTGTCCAGAAAACTCCATTTCATACCGGTAGGGAAACCGGCGCCTCCACGGCCACGCATCCCCGATTTTTTCACCTCTTCGGTAACTTCATCCGGAGTAAGTTTCAGAGCTTTTTCCAAAGCGGTATATCCTCCGTGTTTTCTGTACACATCGAACCGCTCAATTCCTTCTTTATCAATATTTTCTAAAAGAATTTTTCTGCCCATTTCGATTCTTTTGCTTTATCGGCGTTTTTATTATTCTTTAGTTCTTCCAACAGGGCATCTACTTTTTCGGTAGTAAGATGCTCATGAAACTCGGTATTTACCTGCATTACAGGTGCATAACCGCAGCCACCCAGGCATTCTACTCCTTTCAGGGTAAAGAGTCCGTCGGTGGTTGTTTCTCCCGCTTTTATTCCCAATTTATTTTCCAGATGCTCCATGATGTCTTCGCCACCGCAAGCTGCACAAGTAGCTGTCTGGCAAATTTCTAACACATATTTTCCTACCGGTTGGGTATAAAATTGGGTATAGAATGTGGCTACTTCATACACTTCTATGGGTTGAATGGAAAGCAAGGAAGCTACATAATCCATCACGGCAGGACTCAGCCATCCGCCAAGTTCTTCCTGGGCTATGTGCAAAATAGGAAGCAAGGCAGATTTGTGTCGGCCTTCGGGATATCTTTTTATGATTTGCTGCACTTTGGAAAGTATTTCCGGCGAAAACTCCACTTTGGTGTTATCTTTCTTGTGCAGTACATGATGTATTTTGAAACCGTGCATAGTTGTTGATGTCAATTTTATATGTTAAGCATCGAGCTCACCGGCTATCACATTGAGGCTACTCATGGTAAGAATGGCATCGGAGAGTACTCCGCCCCGTATCATTTCAGGGTAAGCCTGATAGTAAATGAACCCCGGGCGACGGAAATGCAGGCGATAAGGCTTGCGGC
>JAIFMY010000175.1 GCA_020048155.1 Bacteroidota bacterium | reverse complement strand
ATTTGGCACGCAAGTGTTTGAAGTAATGGCTTCAGATGGCAGCGAAATGAACGGTACACATGTACAAACTTTTGAACTGCAAGTGCAACGTGCTAATAATGCTCCTACAGATATCACGCTCTCGGTTTCAGAAGTAGCCGAAAACAATGACTTGAACAATTCATTTATAGCTACTTTGGGTACTATAGATGCCGACAACGATGCAGCCAGCTTCGAACTAGTGGCCGGAGATGGCAGCGAAGACAATGCTTCGTTTACCGTTTCATTTATGGGCAATGCCAAGAAATCGACTCAGGCGGGTTCAAACTATGGATTGTTTGCAAATGCTGTATTCGATTTTGAGACAAAAAATGTCTACAAAATACGTCTTCGCGCCAACGATGGTTTTGGGGCAACATTTGAAAAGGCTGTTGAAATAAGCATTACCAATGTGAATGAGGCACCAGAAAATCTGGTACTTTCATCTGATACCATTCAGGAAGGCAAAGCTGTAGGTACTACAATCGGAACACTGAGCGTAAGCGATGTGGACGCAAACGATACACACACTTTTACCTTGGTAAATGGTCAAGGTGCTAACGACAACAGCAAATTCCAGATAAATGGAAACACTTTGGTTTCTAACGAGGTTTTTGATTTTGAGGTAAAAAACTCATATTCGATTTTGGTACAAGCCGCCGACGCTGCCGGACTGACAACAGTAAACTCATTTACCATAAGCATAAAGAATGTGGTAGAAGCAGGCATTGCAGATTTGCAACTCAGATACCAGTTGAAAGTATATCCAAACCCAGTGGTTGACTATGTGACCATTTCGGGTAGCATGCAGCAAGGCGCTGTTGCCAGCATAAGCCTTGTAGACATGTTTGGACGCACCATGATCTCTGCCGAAAATGTAGAAGGCGAATGGATAAAAGAAATAGATATGAGTGCTTTTGCAAGAGGTACCTATTTCATAAAAATTGAATCTAATGGCGAATATCAAAGTATTCCTGTTGTAAGGAAATAATGATTTTCTTGCCAAGCATCTTTAGCCCCGGTAGCTCACGCAGAGCTGTCGGGGCTTTTTTATTAATTTATCCGTTGATGTCGTGCCTATTAGTAAAACCAAATATTTACATGGTAATAAAATCGCGTAGCGATGGCCTGACGGTAGCCGTGGGTGGCAACCCACGGAAGGCAAGATGAACATCAAATAAAAAACCGTGTAGTGGTGAACCGTAAATATTTTTGAGTTCGGTTCCAGGTTTTCTCTGTGTAATTGCCCAATCAGGATGTTTAGAATTTGTTTTCATAAATTACCTATTTTTCTAGAGTTTGGAGTTAATGATGAGATAAAATAAAAGCGTCACCAAATTGCCTATTTGTTTATAGTGTAATGAAATATTTGCAAACCAGATGTAAGCGCACATTGCATACCTATGATGCTGGTTCTCCCTTTGGCACACTCCTCATAAATCAGTCAGCTTCATTACTCATCTAATCTCCCCCTGAAAATTTGGAAACCTCATTTCTATTCATTAATTTGCATTAAGTTTTATGCTGGTGGATAAGGCTATAATGCTATCATCTATCTGGCGTATATACAGAAAGAAGAGGTTGAGAAGGAGAGAAAAGGTAGGATGGGTGGTACAGAAAACATCGCCTCAATAGTACTTGGCCGAGTGATTTAGTTAAATAAATATTTTATACACTTTCAAAAATATGAAAATACAGCATTTAATTGGCATTACAGATGAAATAATCAATAAATCGAAAGTTCACTTTGCATTAGGTGGAAAAGAAAGACTAGAACCTTTATATGCTTTTTATAGAAATGAATTTAAAGAATGGCAAGAGGGACAAAGCAATAAGAACTTTGAAAGAGACTACATTTTTTCTCTAATATATTTCAATAGAAACGAATGGCTCTTTGCAGGAATTTACAAACGAATAGATGTTGTAAAAGAAGAAGCTATCTTTAAATATCAAACCGAACTATTAAATATCGCACCAGAACTCATTGGGCGATTAATAATTAAGTTCAATAAAACTTTTAGGCAAAGCTATCCATATCTTGAGACCTGCATAAATGAATTCAGTTTGTTGGAAATTTTAAGAGAAAAGTACACAATATCACCATTCCCAGGTTTTGAAAAGATAAAGATTAGTTTTGAAATATTAAAATCAATTGTATCGCAAGAAGAAGTATCGTGGAAAACAGCCTTATCTAATGTAAAGGGAATTTATTTAATTTCTGACATAAGCAATGGTAAGTTATATGTGGGCTCTGCTTATGGTGAGAATGCATTTTGGAACAGATGGTCTGATTATTCAAAAAACGGACACGGTGGTAACGTTGAGTTGAAAAACATATTAACCGAAAAGGGAGCGGAATATGCTAATAATTTTCAGTTTTCAATTTTAGAAACCCGCAGTATGAACGCACCAGATGATGAAATAATCAGAAGAGAAGCATTCTGGAAAGAAATTTTGCTTACGAGGGTATTTGGATATAACCAGAATTGATACATAAATACAATCTATCGGAATTTCACTAACTTTGTAAAGACAGGAATAATGGAATTTGAATGGGATGAAAACAAGAACAAAGCGAACCTTGAAAAACATGGATTTGACTTCAATCAAGCCAAAGAAGTGTTTAGCGATGAGTATAAAGTGGAAATTCCAGATGACAGGAAGGATTACGGTGAAAAACGCATCAGAGTATTTGGAAGAGCACTCAACTTGATATTAACTGTAATTTACACCATGCGTGGCGTAGTTGTTAGGATTATTTCTGCCAGGGCAGCTTCAGAGAAAGAACGAGAGATGTACAACAGCAATAAAAAATAATACAATGTCAAAAATATATTGGAAAGAGCTAGTAGCAAAGCTGAAAAATGGTAATGTTTCAGAACAATACGAAGTTGATTTTAATAACGAAGAAATACATTTCAAAGATGTGGCATTATTAAACCGACATGGAATACTTGTGCCGGAGGAATTGATTGTATACAACGACGCTGATATTGATTTTAGTGACGACCCGGAATTGAACGACAAAGAAATCGAAAGAATAAATCTATCTATGAAGATTGTTGATTCTTTACCCATTGAACCAGAAATAAAAGAGTGGATCAAAAAAGAAGGGATTGATGTAAGTGCTCTTCTTGCCGATGTGGTTGTCAGTTTTTATAAAACAATTAAAAATATAAACAAGCACGCCGCATTGTAACACAAGAATTGGTAATGGTTTGGAAACTACAAATCAATTCACTAATTTGAATTGCATTCTGTGAAGATGGAGTAGGTAGATGATATAATCAGTTATTTTGCTTATTTTCAGAAGGGTGAAATTAAAATGGAAAAATCTATGTATATTATCCAAATATAATAGAGCACAACTGCAACTGTGGGTTGAGGTCAGAGATACGTTAAAGAGCATTAAAAACTAAAATGGAATGATAAACAGAGGAAAGCGGCTAGAAGGGCTACCAATTTTTGTAAAAGGAAGCAATACAAAAAAACTTGAAAGAGTACCATTTCTGGAAAAAACTTTTAGTGAAAATTGGATTCAAACTCTAATCCAACAACAACCAAATATTTTGCCAGTTGATGAAATAGAGAGTAATTTCGCACCGTTAATTCCAATAGGCCGTGAAATTCCTACACCCGTTGGATTTATAGATAATCTATTTATCTCACCTGACGGATATTTAACATTAATAGAGACTAAGCTTTGGAGAAATCCTGAGGCTAGACGCGAAGTTGTAGGTCAAATTGTAGATTATGCAAAGGAGCTAAAAAAATGGAAATATTCAGACCTTGATAATGTAGTGAAAAATTACAATCAAAAATTCAATTTTAATTCAAACAGTTTAATTGAAACTATTCGTAATTCTGAACAACTGTATGAAATTGACGAACAATTTTTTATTGACAGAGTATGCAAAAATCTTGAACGAGGGCGTTTTTTGCTTCTAATTGTAGGAGACGGAATACGTGAAAGTGTTGAAGATATGGTTGAATATTTAAGTCAAACACCACAGCTTTACTTTACGTTATCACTAATTGAATTACAAGTATTTAAATTTAATACAGAAGATAATTCTTTTATTGTAATTCCTCAAATTGTTACAAGGACAAGGGAAATTACACGAGCTATTGTAAGAATAGAAGGGCCAAAGCTTGCTGACTTTAACGTAAATATTGAAACTGACTTGGGTAATGATCTACCTTATTTATCTAAGAATAAGTCAAGAAGAACAACATTAACAGAAGAAGATTTTTTCGATCAATTACTACAAAACTCGAATGAAGAAATTGCTCAATTTGCAAAACAAATTCTATATGATTGTAAATCGAAAGGATATTTTATTGACTGGAAACAAGGGAGTTTTGTTGTTAAACTTATAGACCCATCAGGAAGCGGTATTAAAATTTCGTTATTTGTAATTGAACGATCTAATAATCTTTATATTGGTTGGTCTTCGACCCAATTAGATAAAATCGGATTGGATAAAACAATAAGTTATTCATTTGCACAAGATACTGCTAAATTATTTAAAAACGTTACAGTTGACCCTAAGTACAAGCATAATTGGCAAGAATATGTATCATTAGAAGAATTACAACCTGTTTACACCAAATTTATCGAAAGAGTTGATAAGTTTGTTGATGATATTAAAAGACAAATAGATGAAAGATCTCTTTAATTAGCTAATTAAATCAGTCAGAGCGTTTCAAATTGTTAGATTTTTGAGTCTAGTCCTAACTTATATGCTTACATAACCATTAAATAATAGAAATAAAGTATTAAAATCAATACTATTTCAATATTCTTATATCAATATATCGAAAAAGCCTACCCTTTACCAAACTTCCCGAAAGGCATAAGACTTTCGGGAAGTGAAATAAAAGAGAGAGATGGGTTATGCTCCCGGGTTGGATCTACGTTTTGGACCTGCATGTAGTACCTCTTCGGGTACACCATCGGCAAAAAGTTTGAAGTTTTCGATGTAGCGTGCAGCCAATGCATCGTATTTCATGCGGTATTCTTCTTTATTACCCCACGCATTTTCTGGAATGAGTATATCCGACGGTACATCGGGGCAAGTAAGTGGCACTTTGAAACCAAAAACCTCATCGGTACGGTATTCTACATCGTCCAGTTTGCCATCGAGCGCAGCATTGAGCAAGGCACGGGTGTAGCGAATGCTGATGCGCTTGCCCACACCAAACTTACCTCCTACCCATCCGGTATTTACCAACCACACACGAGCGCCGGTCATCTGAATTTTGGACTTCAACAATCGGGCATAATAGAAAGGATGGTGAACCATGAAAGGTGCCCCAAAACAAGCACTGAAAGTAATTTCGGGCTCCACACCCAAGCCCATTTCGGTACCGGCAATTTTGGAAGTATACCCACTGATGAAATGGTACATAGCCTGATCCAAATCCAAACGCGCCACCGGAGGCAATACACCTGTAGCATCGGCCGTCAGAAAGACCACATTGG
>JAIFMY010000061.1 GCA_020048155.1 Bacteroidota bacterium | reverse complement strand
TCGTTGGCTTTATGAAAAGAGCCAACTAAAAATTCGTTGCTTTGGAGTCCGTCTTTTACATCGTAGTTTCTAACCTTCAGTGTCTTGCGGTTGAGTTTGCATAATCCGTTGTTGGTACTCATCCATAAAAAGCCTTCATTGTCTTCCAATATACCCATTACCACGTCGTTAGGCAAACCATCGTCTTCATTTATTCGTGTAAACAGATTGATTTTTCTATCAAATCTGGTAAGGCCACCGCCTTTGGTGCCCATCCAGAGTATGCCTTCTGAGTCTTCGAAAACAGAATATACACGATTGTCGCCCAAAGAGTTGGTGTCGTTGTCTAAGGATTTGAATGCCTCAAATTTATTTGATTTTCCGTCCCATTTGTTTATGCCACCACCAAATGTTCCAATCCAATAAATACCGTCGCGGTCTTGAATGATAGAAGTAACCATGTCATTGGAAAGGCTATTTGGGTCGGCGCTGCTATTTTTGAAAGCGGTGAAAGTATTTTCTTTACGGTTGTACAGATTTAGGCCTCCGCCATAAGTCGCCACCCATAGGTTCTTCTGTTTGTCTTCATATACCCTGAAAATACGGTCGTTGCTCAAGCTTCCGGGAACATTGGGGTTCGATTTGAATACTTTGAATTTGAGAGTCTTCCGGTCGAATAGGTTCAAACCGCCTCCATCGGTACCCACCCAAAAGTTTCCAAAGGAGTCTTCGAGTATAGTGCGTACATGGTTGTGACTTATACTACCGGCATCAAACGGATTGTGCAGGAAGCGAGTAAATGTATTGGTTTCTGTATTCCAGCGATTGAGTCCGCCATCTACAGTACCTATCCAAAAATCTCCGCTTTTGTCTTGGTAAACAGATCTTACTTGGCTAGTACTAAGTGAGTTTGAGTCGTATGGGTTGTGCCTGAAAATATCGAGCCCTTCTACTGTACGGTTCCATTTGTTTATACCACCAAGCGAGGTTCCTACCCATAGTACTCCGGTACGGTCCTGAAAAAGAGATAGTACATGGTTTACACTGAGGCTGAAATTGAAAGTAGGATCGTGCGTGTAGCTAGTAAATTCATCTGTTGAAATATCGAATTTGTTTAAACCACCTTTTTCAGTTCCTATCCAAAGCAACTTTGTCTGGTCGAGAAATAGGGTAGTAATGGCATTGTCGTTGAGTGCTTTTGGGTTGTTTGCTTTGGTAGTATAGGATCTTGCACTTGCACTCAGGTTGCCGTTGTTGTTTTGCAAACTCAGTTTGTTCAGGCCATTATCGGTACCAAGCCAAATGGTATTTTTATCTTGTCTGGCAAACGAAGTAATCTTATTGCTGCTAATTCCACTATTTTGCTGGGTAAAACTGGTAAACATACCACTGGATGTATTTAATATGCTCAGACCTTTGTTGGTGGCTATCCATATATTCCCTTCTTCGTCTTCCTCAATGCGAGAAATATAGTTTCCGGCGATGGATTTATCGTCGCCCGCTATGTTTCTGTATGTATGTGTAGTTCTGAGTTTTCTGTTGAATTTTATTAAGCCGTTGGCGGTACCTATCCAAAAGTTCTTTTGTTTATCTTCGTAAATAGTTATTACATTTTCGAAACCAGGTTGCTGGTCGCGGTCGTTCATATAAGATACTGCATAAAATTTGTTTTGCAGGCTGTTGTATACACATACGCCATTGTTTTGTGTACCAATCCAAAGTAAGCCTTCAGAGTCTTCATAAATGGTATTTATGGCGTTGCTCACCACCGAATTGGGATCATCGGGGCGATGTCTGAAAATCTTGATAGAATATCCATCGTATTTATTGAGGCCATCGATGGTTGCAAACCACATAAAACCTGTACGGTCCTGTATGATGGCATTGACGGTACTTTGCGAAAGACCGTTTTCGAGCGATATTTTTGTAAACTTAATGCTGTTCTGTTGTGCTGAACTATTTAAAGCCAAGGCAATAAGCAACAGTGTATATAGTATTGAATTTTTGAAAATCGTAATCATAAATTTATCTTTACACAAAAGGGAAAGAATGGAATGTAAACCAAATAAGGTACCAAATTAGCAAAAAATTAAATATTTAGTTCAAAATTATTCACCTATTATTTTCACCAGTACTCTTTTGCGCCTCATGCCGTCAAATTCACCATAAAAAATTTGTTCCCAAGGGCCAAAGTCGAGCTTTCCATCGGTAATGGCAACTACTACCTCTCGCCCCATGATGGTACGTTTTAAATGCGCATCAGCATTGTCTTCGTAGGTGTTGTGCTTATATTGGTTGTGAGGCTTTTCGGGGGCAATTTTTTCGAGCCAGGTTTCTATATCTTGATGTAGGCCTTGTTCGTCATCGTTTATAAAAATACTTGAAGTGATGTGCATAGCATTTACGAGTATCAATCCTTCTTTTATGCCGCTTTCAGCAAGGCATTTGTTTATTTCGGGAGTGATGTTGATGAGCTGCCTGCGCGATGGAATGTGAAACCAAAGTTCTTTTCTGAAAGATTTCATATATTCTAAAATATTAAGGTGTAGGTTTTTTATTTTATGGCTTTTCTGTTTTCTGCGAAAACACGGATAAAATTTCCGCTCCAAATTTTTTCAATGTCACTTTCAGTGTAGTTACGTCTCAGCATTTCGGCTGTAAGCATATATAGTTGCGACACATCTGCACAGTCTGCGAGACCTCCGCCACCATCGAAATCGGTACCAATACCCACATGTTCTATACCAGTCACTTTAATCATATGGTCGAGGTGGTCTATGGCTTGTTTTACTGTGGCTAAATCGCCCGGATATTTAGCTTCTATGGCATAATACTCAACCACAGCCGAATCTCTCTGCTCAGGGGTAAGTTTTTCCCAAACAGGGTATTTTGCGCTAAATATTTGCATGGCAGCATCGTAGTCGGGGTTTGGGGTTGGGGCCTTCACATAGTCGCTAAGTATACAAAGTTGAGCTACACCACCATTATATGCAATTTGTCTGAGCTGTTCATCGTTGAGATTGCGCGGATGGTCACAAATGGCGCGGGCGCTGCTGTGGCTAGCTATGATAGGTTTTTTCGATAGCCGCATTACATCGGCAAAACTGTCTTCAGATATGTGCGATACGTCTGACATGATGCCCAAGCGTTCCATTTCTGCAATTACTTTCTCGCCAAAAGCACTTACTCCTTCATGTATCTTGCCATTCTTGTCGGTAGATGAGTCGCAAATATCATTGTTCCAAGAGTGGCAAAGGGTGATGTAGCGTGCTCCTTTTTTGTAAAAATGGGCAATACGACTCAAGTCTAATCCTATGGGAAAACCATTTTCCATACCCAAGTATATGGCTCGTTTCCCGAGTTTTTTGAGTTTCAGAGCATCTTCCGGTTCGTAGGCCAAGGCAGCACCTTGTATGTTCTGATTTATTTTGGTGTTTATGAGGTCGAAAATATTGTTGGCATCGTTGTATGCTTTTTCTCTGTTTTCGGGGGTTAGTTCGGTTTGGCCTAAAAACACTGCAAAAAATACCGACCAGAGCCCGCCTTCCTGCATACGCATTAAATCTACTTTTGAGCCTTGCAAACTGCTATTGTTTTGCTCAAAATCGTATTTTTTGTTGCTCATCCACAAGGGGGTGTCTGCATGCGAATCGAGGGTAAGTATTTGTTTGTGCAACTCTTTGGCTTGTTTTACAAAATCGTCGTTGGTGTTTGATTGTGCCAAAAGCCCGTTCACCCAAGATGGGGCAATAAGCAAGCTTGAGCCTGCTAAAATGCTGTTTGATATAAATTTACGTCGGCTGGTCATGCTATCATTTTATAGCTCTATTTTACCCGAAAAGTATAAAAAAAATGCCAGCCTAGTAAATATTTTTTTGGTTTTACTTTTTAATGAAATGGAATATGTGCGCCCTATATTTTCGTAAAATGTTTATTTTAGTTTAAACTTTTCAAATACCTGAGTCTTGCGCTAATGGATGTGTTTATATTTGCACGTATTTCATGCAAAATCATAAACAGTCCTATATGCGTGCGGTTTACATATATTGCTTCGCGCAAACCTCTGGCTGAATTTATTTTGCGTATGCTTTTGTCTTCGCCAAATTCACGTCCCTGGGCTATGAGCGAATCGAAAAATGAATCGTCGCCAAAATCGAAAGTCTCGTGCTGAAATGGTAGAATGACTTTACTTACTACTTTGGTCATCATGCCTATTACCAATTCTTGCACTTCGGGTGTGTCGGTAGGTAGTATCATATTCATGCCTTTTAGTAAGTCTATATATTCTTGCCCCAGGTTGTTGTAATCGAACTCAATAAGCTTAAAATACATATGATAAAATGATTCAGAAATAACCGATACGCAACCAAAATCCAGAATTCCGAGTTGTTCATCCGGCGTAACGACAAAGTTACCGGGATGAGGATCGGCATGCATTTTATGCAATACATGTATTTGGTATGTGTAAAAGTCCCAAAGCGATTGTCCCAGTTTGTTCCTGGTTTCTTGAGATGGGTTTGTTTTCAGATATTCCTTCAGTGGAATTCCTTCGAGCCAGCCCATGGTGAGTATTGATTTGTTTGAAAATTCGGGATAGTACTCCGGAAAAACGAGGTGCGGCAAATGCTTGCATTCTTGCGTGAGCATTTGAGCGTTTTTAAGTTCGAGTGTATAGTCGGTTTCTTCAATCAATTTGGTTTCAACTTCGCTCATGTAATATTCTACTTCGTCCTTGTTGAGATTGAAAAGGCGCATGGCAAATGGTTTTACAATGGCCAAATCTGACTTTATGCTATCGGCTATTCCAGGATATTGGATTTTGACTGCTAGTTTGTTCCCGTTTTGCAACGCACTGTGCACCTGTCCTATAGATGCTGCATTCACTGCCACTTTCGAGAATTCGTTGAATATTTCGAACGGACTTTTGCCAAAACTCTTGCGAAAGGTGTTTACAATAAGTGGCAACGAAAGGGGCGGCGCTTTGAACTGAGCCATGGCAAACTGCTCGTTGTAGGCCTCAGGCAGGGCTTCGTTCATGCTCAGCATTTGTGCTACTTTCAGCGCACTTCCTTTGAGCTGGCTTAGGGCATCGTATAGCTCAGCTGCGTTTTTTTTGTGCAGATCGTCGTCATTTACTTCATCGCCAATGAGTTTCTGCGAATAGTGTTTTAAGTAGTTTCCGCCCACTTTGGCGCCAGCCTTCAGAAATTTTGTAGCTCTGGCCACCTTACTGGTGGGAATTTTATCTTGTTCTTTCATCCGTTTTTTTTTGTATTAAAAATTTTACCATATCAAATCCCGAATCTATGAGGTTACGCCCCAATATATCGGCTATCAGGTTGGTAGTTTTTTCGATGGCTGCATCGGTATTCAGGTTATTTTCGCTTTTGTCTGCGCTCCAAAATCGAATCAGGTATACCGTTTGCATCCAAATGAGGTAATGATTATACCCGTCTATCACTTTGCGAGATTCCATCATCCCCGAATCTATCCCTTCGTTTATAATTTGTTTGTAAATATTCATGAAATGGTTTTTGTGGTCACTCAGACATTCAGGCACTATCTGAAGCAATCCGGTGTGTTTGAACAAAAGTCTGACGTAGGCTTGTTGTTCGCTCATTTGCATGAACAAGGTAAAATAAAAAGCTGCTAGCTTTTCATAAACATTGTAGCTTTTGAATATTTCGTCGGAGTTGAGTACCTCAACTGATTTTTCCAACCAATGTTTCCATATTGCAGTTCGCAAATTCAGTGCGTTTGGCTGAGAAATCAAGTTTTCACCTTGTCTATTCAAGAGTTTACCGAACTGGTACGAAGAAAGTATTTTGTGGCTACTTACGCACATTTCCATGTACTTAGGTTCTAAATTTTCATCTTTCAACATAATTTATTTCTAATTTTATTCTAAAAATCAAAATTACTTTTTATTTTTATACCTTTGAAGAACGAATAAAGCGATGTTTTCGTTTTCTGATTTAGAAATTTTTGCAGATATATATATGGAAAATATTGTTATCAAAGGAAATAAAAAAATGCCCTCTGTAAATTTTGATGCACAGGAAGGGATGTTGGAAATTAGCGGAAGGTCAATTGTTGAGAACGCTCCAGCATTCTACGAGCCTTTGATTCAGTGGATTGATTTGTATGCGAAACAGATGTGCCCTAAGACTGTTGTAAATATCAAGATGGATTATTTCAACACCAGTTCTTCGAAATGGATTTTTACTATGGTGAAGAAAATACGGGAATTGTATGATATAAATGATAACGTTGAAATAAATTGGTATTACGACGATGATGACATTTTGGAATATGCTGAAATCATTCAGAAAATTACCAAATTGCCTATCAAAATGATTCACAATATAATTTAGTCAATTGCCTATACTTTTGAGGTGCCATTGAACAACAAAAAAACGTTGATTAGTTTTGGAAAGCTAATCAACGTTTTTTTTTGGGATAAATGAATCAGATTCAACTACCTAGTCAAATAGGCCGCCTAATTTTTTACCTAAGTCTTTGCCAAAGTCTTTTGCTTTGTCCATAAGCTTATCTGCGCCCGGAAAATACTGCGAAAGTTTCTCTATGATTTCATTGTCTTTGTCCATGCCAAGCATGTTGAGCAGAGCACCTTCATTTTCAGCTACTCCGGTTTCTTTATTGCCCAATTTTGACATTACAAACGGAACCAAAGTCTGAGCCACTGTACCTGCCTGCGTTGCATCTATGCCAGTGTGCTGTATGAGGCCTGATACGCTGTTGCCTATTATGTTGGCCACAATCGGGTTGGTTTGGTCTACCGGCGATTGTCCGTTGAACATTGACATCAGGTCGGTGAGTTGACCGCCCAACGCAGCAGTTTTAAGACCATCAAAAACAGAACTTTTGGTAACATCCAGTGCTGAACCTAATTGTGTTTCAGATAGGCCTGCTTTTTGCATGAGCTCTGTGCCTAGCATTTCTTTTCCTTGTTGAATCAACTGATCTATCATTTTGCTTTGTTTTAAAGTTAAAAGTTTCATCTAATTTACTTGTTTTTTCAATGATTTTATACTAATTTGGATTGAATTACCGTTTTCTGAGGTATGTTGTAAAACATAAATTGATTTTAATCCAACTCACTTATGAAAATTCTTTCTAAAACATTTATAGCTATAGTATTGATTTTTGGTAGCTTTCTTCCAAGCACTGCTCAGGTAGTTGATTTACCGGATGAAGCCCGCAAAGCAGCCGATTATGTCAATAAAATTCGTGCAAACCCCTCGGCATACTCTTCAAGTTTTGGTGTAAATCTTTCAGATGCGCCTGCTATGCCTGCTTTGGTTTGGAACGAAACTTTGGCAAAAGTGGCTATGAAAAAAGCCCGTGATATGGCCAGCCGCGAATATTTCGACCATGTGACTCCCGAAGGTGATGGCATAAACATCATGATTCACGAAGCGGGCTATACACTTGAGTCCGCTTGGGTTTCTAGTCGATCTTCCAATTATTTTGAATCCATTAGTGCGGGTGTATTTCCGGGCGAAGCTGCCATTAAGGACCTGATAATTGACGAAGGAGTGAATCCTCCCGGCCACAGGCAACACTTATTGGGTATGAAAGATTTTTGGGCAAATTGCACAGATATTGGCATTGGGTATGTTAGAAAGCCTAATTCTATATATCAGTATTATATGGTAGTGGTGATTGCCAAACAGACTTGGTAATCTTGTCTTATTGTTTTTTAATCCCAAATTCAGCATTTAGTGTTAATCATGTTTTATGGAGCACATGAATTGATATTATTTAGTCAGATAATCTGGACTTTATGAATTCAACTTCCCGGAAGTTTTGGAACTACCGGGAAGTCCTCATAGATTTATGTGATAGTTTTTAATCTGGGGTTAAACAAAATCTATAGAAAAATACTTTATTACAATATTCTTCGAAACCCTCTGTTTGAAACACAAAAGCATACCATGCTATTTTATATCAAATTCCAGAAATGTTTCACCTTCAATAGATGCTTTCAGATGATCGCCAATTTGAACGGGACCGACTCCTGCAGGTGTACCTGTAAAAATGAGATCGCCAATCTTGAGGGTGAAAAACTGAGATAAATAACTGATTATGTAGTCTATGTTAAAAATCATGTCTTTCGTGTTGCCATTCTGCATCAGTTCACCGTTTTTGTGCAGGCTAAACTGAATGTTTCCTAAATCCGGGAAATTGGTTTTAGGAACAAATTTGCCGAGTGGGGCGCTGCCATCAAAGGCTTTGGCAATTTCCCAAGGCAAACCTTTGTCTTTGGCTTTCTGCTGCCTGTCGCGGGCAGTAAAATCTATGCCGAGTCCTATTTCGTTGTAATAGCGGTGAGCAAATACGGTGGCTATGTTTTTGCCTACGCGGTCTATTTTTATCACTATTTCAGTTTCGTAGTGTATATCTTTCGAAAAATCGGGGTAAAAAAACGGATCGTTGTTGCGAATAATGGCCGTATCGGGCTTCAGAAAAAAAACAGGCTCAACGGGAACCGGATTGTTTAGCTCTTTGGCATGCTCAATGTAATTGCGACCTATACACAAAATTTTCATACACAAATTTTTATTTTACGTTGTCGAATGCAGTCCTGAGTTTTATGGCAGTAAGTACTTTTTTGGTGTAAAGCGGGAAATCGCCGTTCATCATCCAACTGTAATATCCGGGTTCTTCCTTGAGTATGTCTACCACCGGCTTGCCTTTGTGTTTTCCGAAATTAAAGATTTCAACACCTGCCTCGTTGTATACTATGCGACCTGCAAAATCGGCTGATTTGCCTTGGGTTGTAAAATCGGAAAGTTTACCAATATCGTTGGTGAGGTTGTTGTACCGTTCTAGTTGCGCTTGCAGAATTTCGTAAGTTGCTTTGGTGTCGGCATCGGCAGAGTGCGCATTTACCAAATCTCGCTCACAATAAAACTGATAAGCAGCCCTGAGGGTGCGCTGTTCCATTTTGAAGAAAATGACCTGTACGTCAACAAATCTGTTCTTTTTTAGATCAATATCTGTTTCAGCTCGTATAAACTCTTCAGCCAGCAAAGGGATGTCGAATTTATTGGAATTGTATCCGGCAATGTCTGCTCCATGAAATATGGCAGCCAGCTCTTTTGCAATTTCCTGAAATAATGGTTTCCCTTGCACATCTTTATCATAAATGCCATGTATTTTACTGGCATTTACGGGTATAGGTACCGAGGGGTTTACTATCCACGATTGCGAAATTTCTTTCCCATCCGGAAACACCTTTAGAATAGCAATTTGTACTATCCGGTCTTTGGTTATGTCCAGTCCGGTTGTTTCCAAATCAAAGAAAATGAGAGGCTTAGTTAAATTTAATTTCATGTCAAACTTTCATTGGTCAACAAAGCTAAATAAAAAAAGCAAACCATAAAACTTAACTGCTTTATAGCACGTTATTATTTCCGAAATCTGCCAGAATCCAGTATTTATTTTTTAACAAAAAATTTATACTACCAATTTGTTTAATAGCTGATTAAGATTAGACGTAATGTTATATTTTTGCACTAAAGACAATACGAAATGGAAAAAATACAATATGCCAACATCGATGATTCGAAGTTGCCTATTATAATCATAAAATATGCTGAGTTTGAACCCACTGAAGATGTGTTCGAAGAGTACCTGAAAAAAATGGAATCTTTATATACCCAATATAGCAATTTTATTTTGGTATTTGATGCCTCGCAGTCTAAGTACCTTTCTTCTAAGCTAAGAATTAAGCAAGGGAAATGGATAAATGAAAATGCTGCTCAAATAAAACGGGAATGCATCGCCCAAATATTTGTTGTGCCTAATGCAATGGTAAAAATGCTTTTTCAAGGCATTTTACTAATCACCAAAATGCCTGTACCATACTATGTTGATACTACTGTAAATGAGGCGCTTACTCGGGCAAAGAGTATTTTGTCGTTAAGATAGTGACGTTTGGATATTACAAAAACATTTCCTTTTTATTATTTATGATGAAAATTTACAGATACATATTTTGCTATTTAGTATTGGTGCTTATCCCAATTGGCGTATCAGCACAATCAGATACCTCTGCAATAATGCATGCTGACAGTTTGACCACTGATTCATCCGTGTTACATGACAATTTTTTTGACAACAAAACCGAACAACGGCGAGCAATGATTATGGCCGAATCTGAAGAATTTCGTCAGTTTTTGTTGTATAAATTAGAAGGATTAAACAAGCATCTGAATAAGCACAAGGAAGTACAAATAGCAGACAGTCTTATAACTGTACTCAAAAATAAAGGAATTACATATGTAGATACTGCTGCTCTTTTTATAGATACCCATACTTATTCCATCCTCGATAGTATAAAGCGATTCGAAGATAATTTTTATGATACTGATATCGAAGATATTGATGATATAAAGGCATCGAAATGCGAATCTGAATTGCACACCGAGCTTAATATGCTTACCAACTCATCGACCCAAGTCGATTTGTCTATTCGGAATGCTCCCAGCGTGATAACTGTAATCACAGATGCGCAAATAAAAGCACTCGGTGCTCGTGATATCATGGATGTGCTGCGGCTTGTGCCCGGTTTTCACGTGGCTTTGGGCGAGGCCGGAAATTTGGGGATTGGTGTGCGGGGCAATTGGGCCAACGATGGAAAGGTATTGTTGCTGCTCGATGGGCAGGAAATGAATGATATATACTCTGCTCAACTTACAATTAACAAACGTTTTCCTGTTGATTTTATAAAGCGGATTGAAGTTATACGTGGCCCCGGAAGTATCAATTACGGGGGATTCGCAGAGTTTGCAGTCATCAATATAGTCACATACTCACCTGGAGAAATGAATGGACTCTCCGTTGGTTATTCAACAGGGCAAACCAGTAAAATGCACACTTCAGATTTGTTCAAAATATCCTACGGGAAAAAATGGACCAAGGCTGCGCTTTCTGTATGGTATTATGGCGGCATAGCACAACAATCTGATGCCAATTATTTTGGTTTTTTTCCTATGACTGAATGGGTAAACAGTGGTGCTGGTATTGGAAAGTATGCTTCGCTAAAAGGAAATTCCGACGTGTTGCCTAGTTTATCCAATGTGCTTTTTACTTACAACAACTTTTCAATTCGCACCATTACCGATTTTTTAAATGTGCAGGATATTTCTAAAATTTCCAAAGATGGCTCTCGTCCTGTGCGTGTTGGGAATAAAATGAATTTTACTGAAATGAGCTACAAATGGAAAATCTCAGAACATTTTAGCTTTACTCCTAAATTGAATACTGTTTCACAATACACAGAAACCAACAATGATGAGTTGTATGACGAATCTACCAATTTTACAAGCAGAATTAAAATTGGTGGTGTTTTACAATATGACAATTCAGTACGGTCAAGTCATATGATCGGAAGCGAATACTTCATCGATTATTATACCCAAGCTTTTGACATGCTGAGCCCGGTGAACGAAATCAAAGATTTAAATTATAGAAACCTGTCTGCTTACTATCAGACAATTCAAAAATTCCCATTAGTGAACATCACATTCGGATTGCGTTATGACCAGAACTCTGCCTATGGCTCCAGTCTTGCGCCCCGAATTGGGTTTACCCGCAAATTTGCGGAGTGGCATTTTAAGGTTTTATTCAACAGGGCTTTCAGGGCACCTTCGGCAGGGAATATTGCACAATCATATACTGAGAATTATATAGTTAATGGCGACACTTCTGAAATATTGTGGATGGAGCGCAAACTTAAACCCGAAAAAACTACTGTAGTTGAGTTTGAGTTGGGTAGGCAACTAACAAAAAATGTGATGCTTACTGCCAATATTTTCTATATACATACCCGCAATCCGATTGTTTATTCGCTCAACCAGTCGCAATTGATGCTCAATATTTTTGAACAAAAAAACAGAACGGATGCCATGGCTTTGCCCGGATATCGTTTTTATACAAATTTTGATGAATCGGGTTCTTCTGGTTTAGAATTGCAATTTATAGGCAGGTATTCTTGGGGTACATTTGATGCCAATTATTCATTCAATACCGTAGCTGGCCACAAAGTCCCTATGGATTATAAAGTTACTACTTTCTCTTACGACCCTGAAAACCGAAAAACAATTACCAATTGGAACGTTCTGGCTTTTCCTATGCATTCGGGATCTCTCAATTTTACCTTGTATCTTACAAAAAAATTTAGTTTTAATATCAATTCGAAGTACTTTGGAGAGCGTTACGGATTCACACTGGTGCAATACCCAGATGTTAAAGATATAGATGGGAATGTAATATTGCCCGAAAAATTGAATATATACGGGGTACACCAAAAATTTAGTTCAACTTGGGTCACCAATTTATTTTTGGGTTATCAAGGCGAGAAGGGACTTGAACTTGGTTTTGGTGTAAACAACACTCAAAATCGAAAATACGAATATATTCAACCCTATTTTGGTCTTAACCAGACATTGCCGGCTCTTTCGCGCGAATTTTTTATAAAGGCTGCCTGGCACTTTGGTGGAAATCCGCACTGGAGAGGGGGGCAAAAATGAGGAAAGGTATACTCTTATTTATATTTATGTGTATTTCTATTTTGGAAGCCTTAACCCAAGATGTAAATTATAAATCACAATCGCTGTATATATATCTGTTTACTAAAAATATTACGTGGCCTGCTCAAGTTTTAAAACAAGATTTTTTTCGCATTGCTGTATATGGGTCATCTCCAATCATGGGGGAATTACAAATAATGGCTACCCTTAAGAAAACACCTTCAGGTCAACATATACAAGTTGAACAAATAAGCAATATGGCTGATTTAGCAGATTTTCAGATTGTTTACATACCGGCATCCAAAAGCAGAGAACTTAAAAGTATATTGGACAAAGTAAAAGATAGCCCAATACTTATAGTGGCAGAGCGTGGCGGATTGGCCAAAAAAGGTGCGTGCATTAACTTTGTTGCCCTCGAAAACGACAACCTGAAATTTGAAGTGAATAAAAAACAATTGGCATTTCATAACCTGAAAATGGCCGATGCACTGATGCAAAAAGGGTATGTGGTTAATTGATAATTGATAATGGATAATTGAGAAATATTTTCTTATTTATTAATAACTCATAACTCATAACTCACAACTCATAACTCATTTACGTTTTATTATGAAGCAGCGGGGCAAGCAGATCTTCCACTTCTATAGTATTTGCACATTTAAAATGTTGTTTGGGACATTTTCGGTGACCATGTAACCCACATGGCCGGCAATTTAGTTTTTCGCGGGTTTGTACAATATAGCTCTTAGAGCTGAGGGGGGTAAAACCAAATTCGGGCACTGTGCTGCAAAAAATTGCAGTAACAGGGGCATTCATTGCACTGGCAATATGCAGCGGGGCCGAGTCGTTCACGTAATTCATGGCAGCTCCGGCCATAAGTGCCGCCGATTGTAAAAAGCTAAGCTGACCACTCAGATTTTCTATTTGTTTGTGCCTGCTGCCTGCTGCAATAGTCTGGCAGGTATTCCAGTCTGCGAGTGAGCCAAGTAAATAGATAGTATATTTTGGCGGAATATTATTAATTAGATTTATCCATCGAGCAGTAGGGTATTGCTTTGTAAACCATACAGATGTGGGAGCAATACAAATGAATGGAGCCTTGGGGCGCATTTTTTCGAAATCGGCTACACTGGGGTAAAGTTTTGGCAATGCTGGCTCCTTGTCGGTTAGATCTGCTATGAGGGCTTGATTGCGCTCTATTTCGTGCGTTTTGCCCAAAGCATGAATCTTACGTTGTGTAAATAAACGCGAAAGCGGATTCTTATCAAAACCAATTGTGTTTTTGGCGCCTGAAAAAACAGTGATCACTCCAGTAGTAAAGAACCGCTGGGCATTGATTACATAATTATACTCCTCGTTCTTTATCAGCTTTATGAGTGTAAGCAAATTCTGGTATTTCCCTTTCGATTTATCAAAGATGATTAATTTATTGATATGCGGATGATTATGCAGTAAACCCTGATTTCCTTTCCGCAGCAAGAAATCGATTTTGGCATCAGGGAAGTTTTCATTCAGCTTTTCAATAAGTGCAGTAGCTAATATCACATCGCCTATAAATGCTGTCTGAATAATCAGAAATTTGAGCATAAATTTTGGGGTAAGGTTTAAAATTTCAGCTTAATTTTCGATAACAAATTTAAAACTATTACTCAGATTTCCGCTTCTAAGCCTTGCTAAATAAACCCCATCAGGCAAATGAGGCAAGTTGAGTTCGGTTTCTGAATCCAAATACTCAAGTTTTTGTGATAATATGCTTGCACCTGTAAGCGTGGTAAGTTGCCATTCTGTGGGGGTTACTATGGCCGAGGGCATACTTATATGTAATTTCCCCGGCGAAACGCTCCAAGTAAGTCCTTCAATCTGATTTTTTTCCACTGAATAGTATGTAATAACTATGTCTTTCTGTGTACTGTCACTCTCACAATAGTCTGCATCTATGCGCAAAAGCACTTTATATGTTCCGTTAGTGGTGTATGTGTGCACAGGGTTCTGTTCGGCAGAAGTCTGACCATCTCCAAAGCGCCAGGTTAGCTTTTCGTGCGGAAGCCCCGGAATACTAGTATTGACAAAATTGTAAGTAAAACCATTGTCGGAATTTGTAAAAATGGCAGTTGGGTTTTCGTGCGAACGAATCCAACATATTCGCGGCCAATGTTAAAAATGGCAGTGGTATCAGTATTGGTAATAGTGCCCGCATTGAATGGGGATATGCTCCATGTATACGAGCTACTGAAATCGGATTTATAAGTTGAGTAAATCACATTTTCGGCGCCGGCACAAATGTGGTCGGCACCAAATGGGGGTGTGGGTTGCTTAGGAAGTGAAAAACGTGTTATAGCGGCAATATTGCTATTTGGGCCTTGTCCACAGTTGTTTGAAGCATAAACACTGATATATGCGTTTCCTGTAAAAGCAGCGTTCCAAACTACCGTCCCCAAACTAAATTCGCCGGCAATAGTGCCTGCCTCAGCTGGTAATATAGTCCAAGTATAAATCATAGCATCTTTCACCAATGATGCACTATATGTACTGCTGCTTTCATTTTGACAAAGTGTTTGAATATCAGGACTAACCAAAGGCGAAGCAGGAATAGTTCTTACTTTTATAGTGCGCCAATCCGTGACTTCGCTTGTTCCACACTCATTGACAGATTGTAGCTGAATATGCGCGGTATCTGTAAAATCAGGATTCCAGGTAAAAATGGCAGCTGTATCTGCTGTAGTTACTTCAGCAGCGTTTGAAGGTACTACAATCCAATGGTATGACGTAGCGTATAGCGATGATGTAGTCAGAAAAACTGTGGTATCTTTTCCTTGGCAAATAGTATTCGGGCCTAATGCAGGCGAAGGTTTTGTGGGAACAGTAACTATATCAATGTTTTTGATTGGACTCTGATCTCCTTCTCCACAAATATTGTTTCCAAAAACAAATATTTGCGCAAGTCCTCTGAATTCAGGATTCCAGTTTACAATAAGTTTTGTATTGTTTGCTATGGCAGTACCTGCATACGAAGGGGAAATATGCCATGTGTAGGAATCCGTATTTTCAGTGGGTTCAATAAGATACACATCCTCTTGCATTCCTTTGCATATTCGGGAATTCCCACTTATCTGGCCGGGGCCCGAAGGCAAAGCGTGAATAGTAATATATAAAGTATCTGAAGTTTCGCCGCTAACATTATTATTTATCCCTTTCACACAGACTTTAGCTTCGCCGTAGAATTCCGGATTCCAGCTTATTCTTGAACTCTTGGCACTGCCTGCAATACTGCCAGCGTTTTCTGGAAATAATTGCCATTGGTAAGATGTTGCATTTTCGGTACCAATAGTTTGATAATCAGTTGAGCCACTTTTTTGGCAAAGTCCATTTATGCCTGTTGGTATGCCGGGTTTTCCTGGGGTTTGTGCCGCGAGTGCACTATACAACAGCATAAATACTAAAAGCGAGTAGATAGTTCTCATATACTTCGGGTTTAGGGTAGGCTTTAAAAGGGTGCGTAGCATTGAAACTATGCAAAAATTTTGCAAAACAATTACGTAAAATTGTACCTTTCAATAGCGGTATACTTGGGACCTTGTGGAGTTATAAGGCTATCGTACAGTACTATTTCCGAAACCGTTTCTATGAGTTCGAGCGATGAGAAATGTTTTCGTGCAGGCTCTCTTATATCTGTCAACCCTTCCGAATTTCGGATACGAGCCAATGTAAGGTGTGGCTTGTACAAATGCTTATCGGGTGCAACTCCTACAAATTCAAATTCCTTATCTAAATCGGCGTGCAACTTGGTATGCGGTCTTGGGGTAGAAATTCCTAGCCATACTACTTCAGGGCGCGACCAATTGCGAAATGCTCCTATGCCCGAAACTTTAACATCGAAGGGGCTCTGAAATTTACTGATGCGATGCAGTGACTGTTGTACTGCTTCAATTTTTTTCACGTGCAAATCGCCCAAAAATTTCAATGTTATATGGTAATTCTCTGCTGGAACCCACTTTATGTTGTTTTGGGGCAAATCATTTCTCAGACTTTCTATTCGTGTGAATATTTCTGAGGTATTTTTTATATCAAATGCTATAAATACTCGTTTTTCCATCTTATATGATATTCGAATGTCAAAGATAGCTATAATTTTGCAACCTACATTCAACAAATTTTCTTGAAAAAAATAATGGAAGAAGATATTTTTAAAAATGGCGCCATTCTGCCGCTCATGGAAGAATTTTATACATTGCAAGGGGAAGGCTTTTTTACAGGAAGTGCTGCATATTTTATTCGTATTGGCGGTTGTGATATCGGATGTCGCTGGTGCGATACTAAGCTTTCGTGGAACCGCGAGCTGCATCCGCTTACTCCGATAGATGAAATACTGGATAGGGTGGAATCTTACCAAGCGCCCACCATAGTGGTTACAGGGGGCGAGCCCAGCATGTACCCGCTCGACTACATAACTACTCGGGCACATGCCAGGGGGATACAAACCAATATTGAAACTTCGGGTGCATACACTGTAACTGGTGCTTGGGACTGGATTTGCCTTTCTCCCAAAAAAAACAGTCCGCCTTTCGACTTGGAAATATACAACAGATGCCACGAGCTAAAAATGATTATTTCTGAACCGTCTGATTTTGAATGGGCAGAAGCTAACGCATCCAAGATTCACCCCGATTGCAAATTGTACTTGCAACCTGAGTGGAGCCAGCATAAAATTATTTTACCACTTATAATTGAGTATGTGAAGAAAAACACAAAATGGAAAGTTTCGTTGCAGGCTCATAAATTTATGCGCATTCCCTGATTCGTTCATAAAAATTTATTGCTAAATTGCGTTATAAGTATTCAGCATGGCTTGCTGGTATATGATAGTGGTATTTCCGCATTTTTATAATATCCTGAAATTTTTCATGAAAAATATTTTACTCTTCTTCCTAGTGCTTTTAGCTTATCAGGTTGCTTATAGTCAAAAGCTTTATACAAAATCTGATAAAGCAGCTAGGATGTATACCGAAGCGTATCTGGCGTTGGAACGAAACGACGGTGAAACTGCTAAGATATTGCTGGATAAAGCGTTGAAGATAGATAGTGCTTTTGCTGAAGCATGGTTGCTGAAAGCTGAAATATATCGCGAGAAACAGGATTTGAAAAGTGCCATTATTTTTTACAAAAAAGGCTATCAGTGCAATCCACGAATATTTTTTGAGGTGATGTACTATATTGCTGATTCGTATTATCTGGATGGCAACTATGCAGAGGCCATGCGCTGGTTCGATGGGTATCTGCAATCGGAATTCGACAAGTCGGCTGCGCTGGCTGAAAAGGCCAAGTATAAGATGAAAAGTTGCATATTTGCAAATCATGCCGTTAAAAATCCTGTTCCGTTTGAACCTAAGAACTTGGGGAAAATGATTAATACTCTACAGGATGAGTATTCGCCTGTAGTAGATTTCGATCAAAATCTCATTATTTTTTCGCGTGCTCAAGTTGCAGATGCCAAGATGGAAGACTTTTATACATCGGTAAAAAGTGAAAATGAATGGATTTCTGCAAAAAACATGGGCTATACATTGAATACAGAAGGAAACGAAGGATCGCCGGCACTCAATGCAAGTGGCGATTTCATAGTATATGCTGCATGCAACAGAAGTGACGGTCTTGGAAGGTGCGATTTGTACTGGGCTTACAGACGAGATACATTGTGGGCGAGAGGTGGCAATATGGGAAATATGGTGAATTCTGTATATTGGGATTCGCATCCGGCGCTCACTGCAGATGGTAAACGCATATTTTTTGTAAGCAACAGGCCAGGTGGCAAAGGTGGAATGGATATTTGGACTTCTGCACTTGATGAAGATGGAAAATGGACTTCACCGGCCAATTTGGGTGATTCTATTAATACCAGTGCCGACGAGATGTATCCTTTCATGCATGCCGATGGGAAAACGCTTTACTTTTCTTCAGACGGATGGCCGGGCATGGGGCAAAAAGATATTTTTTTCACCCAAATGAAAAATGGTTACAGCAACTGGAAAACTCCTGTAAATATTGGATATCCCATAAATACGGCTTCATCGGAAACAGGAATTGTGATAGCAGGTGATGCGCATACGGCATACTTTGCATCTAGTCGTGCCGAGGGATTCGGTGGAATCGACATTTACTCGTTCGATTTGCCTATCCATGTTCGTCCCAAATTGGCTTTCAAATACATAGGCTTGGCTTTAGATAAAAATACCGAAAAGCCTGTTTATGCTTTGGTTTCACTTGTAAGCATAGAAGATAGCTCCAATACATTCACCACCGTGAACCGGAATGCAACCGGGAAATTCGATTTTTATGGTGCCAACGATAGCCTGTATTTGCTGAGCATACTTTCAGTGGGGTACATGCCCTATCAGAAACTTGTAGTGCCTGATACACTGCATTCTACAGTATTACATCTACACATGCTTTCTAAAATTACTAAGAACCAGCAATATGTTATTCCAGCGTTATATTTTGATACTGATAAGTTTGAATTAAAGTCCGAAAGTTATGCTTCGCTCAATACTTTAGTTAGTTTTATGGAGCTCAATCCAGGGGTGAGTATCGAAATATCTGGCCATACAGATAATACTGGAAATGCTGCTAGCAATGCTGTACTTTCTGAAAACCGGGCCAAATCTGTTGTTCAATATCTTCAGACGTATGGTATTTCAGCTGCCAGGCTTACATATAAGGGGTATGGTTCCGCAAAGCCAATTGATTCCAATACTTCTTCTGAAGGGAAAGCACGCAACAGAAGAACCGAAATTTTGATAATAAGTACTGAATAATGTTTTTAAACGTTTTAGAAATAACATAATCCAATAATGACATGAAAAAAATAAATGCTTTCATTTTTATTCTGTTTATAAGTGTTTTATTGATTGGTGTTTATGGTTTTACACACGATACTCAGGCCAAGGAATCTGAAGTAATAATCTTGCAAACCATAGAGCCAATAGGTATACCCGGACAATTGCTCATTACCTCGTCAGATGGTACGCAACAAGAATTTCCATTGGGTGAATTCAATTCTAAAAATCATGCATCCAATGCATTGGTGCTTGCACAGAAACTAAAGGAACAAGAAAAAAACGGCTACCAAATTGAAGAATTTTCGTCAGCTGCAGCTGGCAACGAGACATCGTTTGTACTAAGCAAAACTTTCGTATTGCGTAAAAAATAACATTTAATCTATCTTTTTCACAAAAATAGTTTTAATTTTGGGCTAGTATTTGCCATAAAATATTAAGTTTGGTGTATTTATGCACCTTAGGGAAGTGAAAAATTATAATTAGAATTTATACATATGAAGAGAAAAATAGTATTGGCCTTATTCATAAATGTACTTTTTACATTCGTTTTAATGGCTCAGACTGAAGCAAATATGGTTTTGGTGGAAGGCGGAACTTATACCATGGGGCGCGACTATTCAGCTCCGGAATGGGTGGGTAAAGACGAAGACCTGAATGATGAATTGCCTCCGCACAAAGTGAAAGTATCCGATTTTTACATCGCTAAGTTTGAAGTGACTGTTGCTCTTTATATGGAGTTTACCCAGTCTAACAAATTTGGGATTAAAATGCCGATAAATCCTGATGATATTACCTACGACCATGAAATAGAAGACCCCAAAACAGGCCAGATGCGCACAAAAACCTGGTATGATGAATATCCGGGTGTGGATAAATGGCAATGGGCTGCCAGCAATCCTATTACTGGAGTAGTATGGCGAGATGCCATTTCTTATTGCAATTGGTTAAGCGAAAAAAACAGGCTCCCTGTTGCTTACAAATTTAAGAAAGTGGATTTAGGCGACAATATCTTTGAAGAAGTGGTAGTAATGGTTGATGCCAATGGCAATGAAACTACAGACGTAACCTTGGTTCGCGGATATCGTTTGCCTACCGAAGCAGAATGGGAATATGCCGCACGCGGTGGTAAAAAAGCTACAGGCGTTATTTTTGCAGGAAGCAACAATCCCTCGGAAGTAGCTTGGACAGATGAAACTACCTATGGAAAAGGCCCTCAAATGGTTGGAAGTTTGACTCCTAACGAATTGGGACTATTCGATATGAGCGGAAACGCTTGGGAATGGTGTTTTGATTTTTATCAAAAAGATTTTTATGCCACAAACAAAAATAACACAAACCCCATTGGTCCGTCCAGAAGTTTGTATAAAGTGATAAGAGGCGGGGGCTGGTATTATATGCCAAAACTTGCTCGTTCGGTGGTACGCGATGGCCCTGAGGTAACTTATACCAATTATACTTACGGCTTCAGAATTGTAAGAAGTAAATAGAATATTGTACTTCAGCTACTGGCAATTAAAATTTTTTTCTTATATGAATATCAGGGGGATTTTACTAGTATTGGGTATGCTATATTTTTACACTGCTGGTGCTCAGCAGTCCAGAGAACCCGAAATGATTTTTGTAGAGGGTGGCTCCTTTACTATGGGCAACCCAAACGGGGATATGGATGAAAAGCCAGCTCATAAAGTTACTCTGAGCGATTTTTATATTAGTAAATTTGAAGTTACTGTTGCACAATACAGAATGTTCTGCGAAGATACCGAACGTCCTTTTCCGGCAGCACCGCCTAGTACACCAGACCCTCGTACAGGTGAGGATTGGTATTATGAACATGACAACGTTGAAAAATGGGTTTGGAAAGACGATTTTCCTGTCGTAAATGTTTCATGGAATGATGCTATGGAATACTGCAAGTGGCTGTCTGATTATACCGGCCGCAAATACAGATTGCCATCTGAAGCTGAGTGGGAATATGCTGCTCGTGGCGGTGATAAGTCCAAAGGATATTCTTATTCGGGGAGCAACAACCCATTCGACGTCGCTTGGTTTGATGAATCTACCTCTGAATCGGGTTTAAGAAAAGTAGGCACATTAAAGCCCAACGAATTGGGTATTTATGATATGAGTGGAAATGCCAGTGAATGGTGTTTAGACTTTTACGATATGAAATATTATGGAAAAAGTGCTTCTAAAAATCCGAAAGGCCCTACCGAAGGGCAGTTCAAAGTAATCCGAGGGGGCGCTTGGTATTTTGTATCGGATATGGCTGAGCTCACTACCCGCGATGGCCCACGGCCATCTACTGCCAATTGGTATTACGGTTTTAGGGTTGTAATTGCCGATTAATAAATATAATTTTTATTTCTGATATGTCTGCGCATCAGCATCATAGCCACCAACATCAGCATCACAATCACCACCATGTAAGTGAATTAGAAAATGATGCAATATTCAAAAATACGCACACAAGGCTGGTGGCCGCTGCTATTTTGAATTTGGTAATTACATTGGCTCAGGTTATTGGTGGAATTATGTCCAATAGCTTATCGTTGCTTTCTGATGCGCTTCACAATTTTTCTGATGGGATGGCTCTTTTTCTTGCATGGGCAGCACAATCCATATCCCGCAAAAAATCGAGTTCCAGCAAAACATATGGTTATAAACGGATTGAAATTATTTCAGCATTTATCAATTCGTTTATTCTTATTTTCATCTCTTTATACATTTTTACTGAGGCCTACCATAGGTACTTCAACCCAGAGCCAATTAAAGCCGGCATCATGCTTAGTGTGGCGGTTATAGGCTTACTTGCCAATGTATTCTCTGTGTTTTTACTCCATTCAGTATCTGAAGGGTCGTTGAATATAAAGGCTGCTTATTTACATTTGCTTGGTGATACACTTTCTTCGGTGGCTGTTATTCTGGGAGCTGTTGCTATTCATTTCTGGAATGTGGTATGGATTGATCCATTGGTATCTGTGATAGTTGGAGTATATGTGATTATTCTGGCATGGCCTGTATTGCGCAAAAGCATGCATGTACTTATGCAAGGTTCTCCAGATACTGTTGATATAGCCGAGTTGGAAGAACATATTTGTGCAATTGCTGAAGTGAAGGGGATACACCACTTGCATGTATGGAATCTGGATGAAAATACAGTACTGATGGAAGCCCATATTACTTTACACAATGATTTGAATGTATCTGAAACTCAGGCATTACATTCGGAAATCAATAAAATGCTAGATGAGCATTTTGACATAAAGCATACCACTCTGCAATTTGAATTTGCCGACTGTCACTTCAAAGAATGTTAGTGCAGTTCTTCGAGTTTAGCAGAGTTTTCTTCCACAATTAGCTCACGGCACGGAATCCTAAAACCATGTTTTATGGCTTCTTGCCACGGATATACACCAAATCCGGCATCCAAAGCCATATTACGAAACGAAATTTCGAAAGATTGGTCGTAAGTATCGCACAATAAATTTGCAAATCTGTCTACCGAAATGATGATGGGGGTATTTATGCCTGAAAAATACAAATCGGGCATACCTGCATTGCATCTGCTCAACCAAGTAAGATGCTCCATAAATACTTCCAAATCGGATATATCTACCCTGAAACCACCATTAAAATCGCTGGTTATGCCTAATGAATACAGATAACTATATGCTTCTTTCACCTTTGCAAAGTTGTTCTGTTGAAAGAACCAGGGGGTATTAAATTCCAGAATAAAAATAACGGAAGATTGGTGCAACGATTCGAATAACTTTTTGAGATTTTTGGCAACCAAGTTGGGTATAAGAATTTGTTGGTCACAATCTGTACAAAGGGCAAAAGTAGAATAATATTGAGGTGTGTTGTATTCCAAATCCATTACATCGCGGTTCTGATCGTAAAGCTCTGCTTCTTCCTGCAAAATCTCCTCGTTTTCTGAAATCTGGTTGATCTTGCGTGGGTTGTACTTAGAATCCTGAATGGATATGAGGGCAGCAGAGAATACCAGATTTATCTGCAATAAATCATGTCTTGAAACCGGCTGGGTCATAAAACTTATATTTACAAATTACACAAAGGTAATACAAAATTAAATTAAATGCATTAAATTTACCAGATTGAATCCTTGCAAAAGATTTAAGCAAAAGCCTGATTATATTTTCAATTAGCGCATAACATACATATTTATTTTAATATGCTTAAAACCATCGATTTAGTAAAAGTGTTTGCTAATGAAGAAGTGAGAACTATTGCCCTCAATAAAGTAAGTTTAGAGATAAAACGAGGGGAATTTTTAGCCATTATGGGGCCTTCAGGATGTGGCAAAACTACGTTGCTCAATGTACTGGGATTGCTAGATTCTCCTACTTCCGGTCAAATTCATTTTATGGGAGAAGATGTTTCAAGTATTAGCGAGCGCAGTAGATCTTTTTTGCGAAAAAAGAATATTGGTTTTGTATTTCAAAGTTTCAACCTGATTGATGAGCTCACTATTTATGAAAATGTAGAATTGCCATTATTATACCTCAAATATTCTGCTGCCGAGCGTAAAATGCTTGTTGATAGTATACTGGAACAATTGAAAATAGCACATCGCCGTTATAACTATCCTCCTCAACTAAGTGGAGGCCAGCAACAACGTGTGGCAGTTGCTAGGGCAGTAGTGGCTCAGCCTAGCCTGATTCTGGCTGACGAACCTACCGGAAATCTGGATTCAGTAAATGGCGCTGAAGTGATGGAATTGCTTACCGAACTGAATAAAAATGGAACAACCATTGTGATGGTTACACACTCTGTGCGTGATGCAGAGCGTAGTCACCGTATTTTGCACTTGTTTGATGGCAAGATAATTACCGAAAATTTCAGAAAGAGTGACAAAATGATTGTCAATTCAGCGAAAGAATAATATTGAATTATCCTTTCGCTTGTATCAGTGCATTTTATTCTATTACCAGCTCATCTACAAAAATGAATGCATCGCCGCCTTTACCCAGATGCCATTCTGGAATTTTACCAAAATTTTTTGCAGTAAACTTTATGTAGCGTGCCTGTTTTTGGGTATAGCTCACAAAATCTTTGCTTACTACTTCGTAGCTATCCGATGGAATATTGTTTTGAATTATATCTACTGTCTGATAGCTGATTCCGTCGCTAGATATTTCTATTTTCAACTCAGTAGGCATCCATATCCACGACTGTATTTCCTGCAAAAATCCGGCACCAAGTTTTCGCACAGTTTGGGTTTTGCCCAGGTCTACAATGGCCACGAAATCTGTACTTTGATATCCTTGCCATTTCCCGTTTCTGAAATTGGATGCACCCCTCAGGCCATCTATCAGGCCATGATCGCCCCCGGCAGTGTATTGCCTGTTGTATTGGGCTTGTATGTCTATTTTGCGCGATTTATCGTATTTTGAATATATGGCGGTCATGGTTTTCGATGATTCACCTTTAGCATTGAATTTTTTTGCTTTTATTGTTGCACTCTCGCGTATGGTAAAAGGTTTTATGAAAAGAGGGGAGTACATGGTAGGCTCGCTGCCATCGATGGTATATCTTATGAGCTCGGCTGTTGAGTTCTCTTTCTCGAAAGTAATAAACAAACTATCTGAAAATGAATAAACTGAAGGATAAATAACAGGAACAGTCATTACCTGATTATCAGTAATGTATGTGATGGCACGGTTTTCAGGAAGCGGCACAAATGCCTCTTCGGGGGCTGGTGTGAGTTTTATTTCCAACAAACCACCTTCCATGATCATTTTATGAGTAATGAAACCTTTGTTGTATGGCTTTCCGTTCCATTCTATGCTTTTTATATATTTTTTGGCAGTGGTTATCTGTTGTGTTTTTATTCTGAAAGGTACTTTGCCAGCTTTTATGATTACGTTTTTGAATTGTGGCAAACCTATTGTATAACGGTCGTCGCCGGGTGCTACCTGATAAAATCCCATTGCACTGAGTACATACCAAGCCGACATTTGCCCGCAGTCTTCATTCCCAATCAATCCATCGGGATTAAGTGTATAAAACTCGTCCATTATCTTCGAAACCAAATCTTGTGTTTTTACCGGATTTCCTGCCAGTGCGTATAAATATGGGATGTGATGACCCGGCTCGTTGCCATGCGCATATTGCCCTATCAGACCGGTGATATCGGCTTGCTGGCGTCCGGTGGGTTTTGTGTTGGTGAAAAACATAGAATCGAGTGCAGAACTAAAATTCATTTCGCCACCATACATACCCAAGAGTGAGCCTATATCTTGCTGTACTCCAAAGTTGTACTGCCACCCGTTTGCCTCGGTGTAATGAAAAGTGACTTCTTTTGGGTCGTAAGGCTCTATCCAACTACCATTTTGACGCGGACGAATGAAACGGCTGCGGTAGTCGAACAGGTTTTTGTAATTCTGGGCACGGCTAATATATTCCTTGTAAACCTCTTCCTTTCCCATTTCTTTAGCCATCATAGCAATACACCAGTCGTCGTAGGCGTATTCCAATGTTTTGGACACCGATTCGTGTTCCAGTTCAATGGGAATAAAACCTAGTTCTTTGTAGTATTTTAGCCCAAAATGATCCTTAGTGGCACTGTGTTGCATGGCTTGGAGCGCAAGGTCAGCGTCAAAGTTCCGATAGCCTTTTTTGTATGCGTCTGCAATCACCGAAACGGAATGATAGCCTATCATACAATAAGTTTCGTTTGCAGCTAGTTCCCACACGGGTAACAATCCACCATGCTTATACATTTGCAGGAAGGATTGTATAAAATCTGCTGTGCGCTGAGGTTGAGTGAAGGTATACAAAGGGTGGGCAGCCCGATAGGTGTCCCATAATGAGAATACCGAATAATTTGTAAAACCTTCAGCTTTGTATATTTTTTTATCTAATCCCAGATATCTTCCGTCAGTATCGGTATATATATTTGGGCACAAAAAACTGTGGTACAATGCAGTATAGAATATTCTTTTTCGTTCTGTAGGACCTCCTTTTATTTCAATCTTCGAAAGTTCACGGTTCCAATCTTCTTTTATGGCTTTTCTTATTGCGTCAAAATCCCAATCGGGTTGTTCAGTGTTCAGGTTGTTACGTGCACCTTGCTCATCTACGGCCGAAAGTGCAATTTTTACGAATAATTTTTTTGTATCATTCATATCGAAAGAAAAACCAGCAACCAATTGGTTTCCAATATACATAGAATCTTGTGGAAGAATCTGGTCGCTATTCTTCACTTTTACGGTTTTAATAGGCTCAGAAAAACGAGCAACAAAATAGACTCTTTGGTCGTTAGCCCAACCTTTAGAGCGCCTGTATCCGGCAATTTCAGTAGGCGAAATTATTTTCAGGTACGATTCCAGAACGTGATCCCTGTGCTTGAGGTCGAGCATTAAAAATTGCTCTCCTTTCTTATCAAACGTGTACTTGTGCAAACCTGTGCGCGAGGTTACGGTAAGCTCAGCTTTTATATGGTCGTCATCTAGTAATACAGAATAAAATCCGGGTGAAGCATTTTCGTTGTTGTGTGAAAAGAACGAAGCATAGCCCCCCGCTTGATTATCGGGGGTACTGGCTTCAAATTGCATTTTTTCGGAAACAGGCATAAAAAGTATATCACAATAGTCGGGTATACCGGTTCCGCTGAGGTGAGTATGGCTAAAACCATAAATTACCGAGTCGGAGTAATGATATCCCGAACAGCCATCCCAACCATCGAGCCGGGTATCGGGACTTAGCTGTACCATACCAAATGGGGCACTTGCTCCAGGATATGTATGACCGTGTGCATCGGTACCTACGAATGGGTCTACAAAACTGGTATAATCTGGTTTGAAACAACCACTCAGTGCAGTAAATAATAAAACTGCTAAAATGGGAAGGGATGTTATATAAGTTGGTTTCATGCCTGTATGGGTGAAAGTTAGTCTTTTAGTTCGCTTCCTTTTATTTCATGCTTTAGGTAAGTATCAAAATATTGGGTTATTTTTTCCATCAGATGTATGCGATCCATGCCACTCACATTGTGCTCGTGTCCTACGTACAAAAGAAAATCGGGGTAGGTTTTGGCCGCGACGCAAGCTTTCAGAAATTGAAGGCTGTGCTGCGGTACTACAGTATTGTCTATATCGCCGTGTATGATGAGTAAATTTCCTTTCAGATTTGAAGCTTTGTTTAGTAACGATGTTTTTTGATATCCTTCTGGATTTTCATCTGGGGTATCCATATATCGTTCGCCGTACATTACTTCGTAATATTTCCAGTCGATAACTGGTCCGCCTGCTACACCTACCTTAAATATATCATTGTGCTCAGTCATAAGGGAAGTGGTCATAAAACCACCGTAGCTCCAACCATGCACTCCTATGCTGTTCATATCTACGTATCCGAGCGATTTGAGCAATTCTACGCCTTTCATTTGATCTTCCATTTCACTTATACCCAATTGGCGATGTATAACGCTTTCAAATTCAAAACCTCGGTCGGCGGTGCCCCTATTGTCAACCACCAGCATTACATAGCCTTTTTGAGCCATTAGAAATTGCCAAAGGTTTACACCCGCCAACCACGAATTTGTAACTTGCTGTAAGTGAGGACCACCGTATACATAAATAATAGCTGGATATTTTTTAGTTGCATCAAAATCGGGTGGGGTAATGAGGCGGTAATATAAATCGGTTTTACCATCTGCAGCTTTGAGAGTTCCTACTGTCATTTTACCCAATTTGTAGTCTTTGAGAGGATTATCAGCTTTTAGCACATTACGTACCAGTTTGCCGTTCTTTTCACGTATGTCTATCTGGTTCGGATTTTGGGTGTTTGAAAAAGCATCTACAAAAAACTCAGCATTTCCAAGGGTTACAACCTTGTGCATACCCGCATCGGCAGTTAATTTAACCGAAACACCCGATTTTAGGTTTACTTTATACCAATGCCTTTCTATTGGAGATACTTCAGTAGTTTCCACAATTATGTTCTCTCCTTTAGTATCGAAACTCTCGAGCTCAGTAACAATCCAGTTTCCTTTGGTTACTTGTTTAAGCAATTTGCCATCGGTATTGTAGTGGTAATAATGATTGTACCCATCTCTTTCGCTCAGCCACAAAAACTCATTATTTTTTCCCGGTATAAAACGAAGTGGATTTTCGGGTTCTACCCATCGGTCGTTTTTCTCTTCAAAAAGGATCATTTCAAAATCGCCGGAATTGGCATTGAACCTGCTCATCTTCAGGTGATTTTGTCCTCTGTTGAGTACACCAATAAAGATTTGCGAAGAGGTTGGATTCCAGCTGATTGCAGTTAGATATTGTTCTTTTGGTTCACCAGTTTTCATAAAAACTGTTTTTTCAGAAGCAAGGTCAAAAACTCCCAAAGTTACTTCTTCACTTGTCATTCCGGCCATTGGGTATTTAACGGGGGTCGATTCTGCAATGCGGGCATCCATATTTACAAGCGGATAATCCGTTACCATCGTTTCATCTTTTCTATAAAAAGCTAGCTTGCTCCCATCTGGCGACCAGAATATGCCTTTGTTTATACCAAACTCTTGCCTGTGAACGTAAGCATCGCCATTAACAATGGTTTTTAGTCTGTCTTTAGTTACAATATACTCTTTCAGTAAAGTTTTTACATACAAATTGTTTTCTATGGTATAAGCTATTGCCTTGCTTTCAGCATGCACACTCATGTTTTTGGCATTTTGAGGTGCAGAATGCGATGCTACAACATTTTTGCCTACCACATCGTACCATACAGCCGTATTGCCATTTATAAAGAGCAATGTATTAGCATTGAGCCATTTATAATC
This sequence comes from Bacteroidota bacterium, assembly GCA_020048155.1. GTDB lineage: Bacteria > Bacteroidota > Bacteroidia > Bacteroidales > DYOH01 > JAIFMY01. Next base: position 31,816 of record JAIFMY010000061.1, on the reverse strand, counting down.
ATATATGTAAGGAAAGGCTTCGATACCAGCCACTTTTAGTGTGGTATTTAGTTGATCAAGTGTAAGTAGGTTTTCGGTTTTATCAGATTTGGCCTCGGCCAATACCATCGTATTGTAATTGACCAAGTAAGTAAACTGATTGGTACCGGTACGAGCAACAATGGCCTGAAGATTAGCAGGGGCTAACTCTCTGTATTGCCCCCTCACGGCCAAAGCCATATTCAGTTGTTTTTCTTGAGCAATAGCTTGCAAACTGAATAGGATGATTAAGAAAAATAGTGAAATTCTATTCATAAAAGTTTGATTATTTAAATGAGAATGAAAACATAAATGAAAAAAATAGTTTTGATATAAACAACGATTATTTGCCAGCATTTAAAACTATGTAAAAAGTGTTTTGTAATTTACCGAAAAAGTACTAATTTTCACCAATATTTGGTACTACCATACTTATAAGTAAAAGATTTAAGAAATATCAATTTAAAATTAAGTTAGGTATTGACTTATCTATAGCAAACATTAAATTTGTGGCCAAATATTTGTTCAGTATAAAAATGCGACAAGAGTTAAAAACGCTTTATGCTATGACTAAAAAACTGACTTTAAGTAACATACTTTTACCATTTATTGCTTCATTGATGATGATTATTGGTATTGGATGTAATGATACCCCCCCAAAGAACAACCAGACTAATAATCTGGATGAGGAATTTCAGTCTACCGGTGGGCTTATAAAGCTCAACGATAGGCTTTTTAGTATTCCGTCGCCTCTACAAGTGGCTTCGTTGGTCAAAGAAACGGGTATACCTTACAATAAAGAACTACTCAACCCGGTTGAGCGTACGTCTAGGTACACCACTGCATTCAAGCAAGCCCTAAATTTGGGTGTATATGGTGCAAACCTGGGGTATTTGAATATGTACGACCAATTGCCCGATGCCGCAGTTTATTTTGGAGTGGTGAAGATCATGTCGAAAGAACTTGGTATTATGAGTTCCATTGATGAAAAACTCTTGGAGCGTTTTGAATCGAATAAAAGCAACAAGGATTCAATTATGCAAATAGTTTCTTCCATGTATAAGAATGCAGATGCTTACCTGATGGATAATGAAAGGAACGAAATAGGTATCATTATTCTCACGGGCGGTTGGGTCGAAAGTCTTTATTTCCTTTCGCAACTAGCGCAAACAAATAAAAGTCAGGAAATTATAAATAGAATAGGCGAACAAAAATATCCACTCGACAACCTGATAGAGCTGCTTAGGCCATACTACGGAAAGCAATCTGAAGAGTTTGATCATTTGCTGGAGCAACTGGTAGATCTGGCTACCGTATTTGATGGTATTACTATAGAATATAAATATGTACCGCCTACAACCTATGCCGACAAAAAACTGACGGTCATAAACAGCACAACTAAAACCATCATTCAGGATGTACAACTTAACCTGATTACCGAGCAAGTGGAAGCCATTCGCAATAGTATTGTTCAATGATAAAGTTCAAGAAAATGAATAAAACATATCTTAAATTAACTTTCTTTTTTGCATTTCTTCTGCAATCATTCTTTGTAAATGCACAAGAAGAAGTTACCACTGCAGTATGTGATAAATACATGAATCCACCCTTTGTGTCTGACGGACAACAATACAGAGCGCTTATAAACGCTGAGGAAGTCGCAGAGTTCAGAGCTACCTTCTATGGAGGAAGTATTTACCGTATCACTGCCTGTTCAGGAAGCCAAGAAGGACAACTTATTTTTGCAATTTACGACCGCGAACGAAATGAACTTTTTTCAAACAGAGGTTACAACAATGCACCGTATTGGGATTTTAAATTTAACTCTACAGTAGATTGCATTATTGAAGCATATCTGGCACCTACCGCACCGCCTTCAGGCTTCGCAATCTTGCAAATTGGGTTCTCTAAATAGCGTCTATCATTCTGATTTTAAAAATATAAGGTTTTTTCATGAGCGAACGTATCCTTAAAGCTTTGATGCAACTATTTGCTATTTTGGCCAAGCCGGATAGCAATGCCGATGAGCGTAAAGAAGTGGTTCGTTCCTTCTTGAAACAACAATTAAACCAAGAACTGATTGAGAATTATCTGTCCATGTTTGATGGCTTTTTCGATCAGTACCAAAAGCGGCAAGGATCTGAGACTAAACAACGCAAACGTTTAGCTGCCAGCTCGGTAAAGGTGATAATGATTGCCACTGTCATAAATCAGGAACTTACCCAGAAAGAAAAAATTATAGTTCTGGTGCGTCTTATTGAGTTTGTAACTACTGTAGGCGAAATACCTGAACAAGAAAACGAGTTTGTAACTACGGTTTCAGATACTTTCAATATTGATCGCATCACTTTCGAACAAATTAAAACCTTTGTGGTTGATAATTTTGTTTTTACTCCTGATTGGGAAAACTTATTGGTGATAGATTCTAATCAACATATTACAGGACAGCGCAAAGTAAAACGTATTTTCGTAGACAGCTTTAAAGGCCAAATTAGGGTGCTCAAAATTGATATTTCGAGTATTTATCTTATGCGCTTTGTAAGCGAAAGCGAATTGTATCTCAACGGACAATTGCTTCAGGATAATAAGGTTTATCTTATTTCCAGTGGTAGTTCTATTCGTAGCCCGCAACTTAAACCTATATACTACAGCGATATTGTTGGCAATTTTTCGCTTGATATCAGCAAACCAAGGGTTGTACTCGAGGCCAACAATATTCACTATACGTTTAAAGGTGGAAAAGTTGGTTTACACAATATCTCTTTTGTTGAAAAATCGGGCAAACTAATTGGAATCATGGGCGCAAGTGGTACCGGAAAGTCTACTCTGCTCAATGTACTTAATGGTTCTGAGAAGCCCAACCATGGCGAAGTGCTCATTAATGGGGTGAATATTCACAAGGAACCACATAAAATAGAAGGTCTTATTGGGCATGTGTCCCAAGACGACCTCCTGATTGAAGACCTCACTGTTTTTGAAAACTTGTACTACAATGCCAAACTTTGTTTTAGTAATTATACTCATTTTCAGATTCTAAGGTCTGTAGTAAAAGTACTTCAAAACCTGGGATTGTATGAAATAAAGGATATGAAAGTGGGCAATCCGCTTAATAAAAAAATTAGTGGTGGACAACGCAAACGTTTAAATATAGCACTCGAACTCATTCGTGAACCGGCTGTTTTATTTTTGGATGAGCCTACAAGTGGCCTATCTTCACGCGATTCTGAGAATATACTTGACCTTCTGAAAGAGCTTGCTCTTAAAGGGAAATTGGTATTTGTGGTTATACATCAGCCATCGTCCGATATTTTTAAAATGTTCGACAGGCTTCTGCTACTGGATCAGGCTGGTTTTCTGATATACAATGGCGATCCGGTTGACTCTATTATTTACTTCAAATCCCGAATACATCAGGCCAACTGGAGTGAAAGTGAATGCCATACCTGTGGAAATGTCAACCCTGAACAAATTTTCAATATAGTTGAAGCCAAAGTAATAGATGAGTATGGGCATTTTACCAAAACCAGGAAAGTCTCACCTAAAGAATGGCATCAGTATTTTTTGGACTACACCCGAAATGAGCGGCGTAAGTCTGTATTGGTTAGAGATTTGCCCGAACTTAGTTTCAAAATTCCTAATGCAATCAGGCAATTTTGGGTTTTTGTAACAAGGGATGTACTTGCTAAACTTGCGAATAAGCAATATTTATTCATCAACCTGATAGAATCTCCTTTATTGGCTTTTATTCTTTCATACATAATCAAGTACTACAATGTAGATGCCGGAAACCAATATGGCTATACCCTCATGGAGAATAGCAATCTTCCGGTATATTTGTTTATGGCGGTTATAGTGGCGCTCTTTATTGGACTTACAGTCAGTGCTCAGGAAATCATAAAGGACCGGCGTATATTGAAGCGAGAGCAATTTCTACATCTCAGCCGTACAAGTTATTTATGGTCTAAAATATTTATCCTTTTTACTTTATCTGCGTTTCAATCCTTAGTTTTTGTAATTATAGGCAACTCGATACTCGAAATAAAGGGGATGTACTTAGAATACTGGTTGGTACTGTTTTCTGTTTGGGCATTTGCCAATATTTTGGGGCTCAATATTTCCGATTCTTTTCAAACCTCGGTCACTATTCATATTCTTATACCGTTTCTCATCATTCCTCAAATAATACTGAGCGGTATTATTGTAAAGTATGATAAACTAAATCCTAATATTTCATCTCCAAACAGTATTCCCATTTATGGTGAAATAATCACGGCCAGATGGGCATATGAAGCGCTGGCAGTTTATCAGTTTATGTCTAATGACTATGAACAACAGTTTTATGAGCTAGATAAGCAAATGAGCATAGCCGAGTATAAAAAGAATTACTGGCTAAAGACGCTTGAGAATAAACTTACTGAAATAGAACGGAATTATAAAAATCCGGATAAAAAAGAAGAGGTTATCTCCGATTTGGAACTTATAAGAAATGAGCTTGAAAAAGAATTGCAGGTGAATTATAGCAAGAAACTTGATTTATCTCTTCTTTACCACGACAAGGTTTCGAGCACTGCCTTGCAGAGTGTGGAGGCATATTTTATGTTATTGAAAAAGCATTACATAAATATGAATAACTTAGCACGCAAAAGCAAGGATGCAATCATCACAGAAATAGAATCTGACAAGGTACGAAGCGAAGAGTTCCTGAAGTTGAAGCGAGAGCATTATAATGAAAGGCTGAATGATTTTGTAACTAACTCAGATGAGTTGATTAGTATTATTGAATACAAGCAGCATTTGTACCAAAAAACAGATCCTGTATTTCAAGTTCCCGATCATAGCATGATAAAAGCACATTTCTATGCACCACAGAAAAAGATATTTGGGTTTGCGCTTCATACTTACTGGGTGAATGTACTTGTGATTTGGCTTTTTTCTGCCATGTTATATTTTATGCTGCAGTTTAGAATACTTTCGCTTATAGTTGATGGGATAGACCGCATAAACATACGATTGAAGGAAAAATTGGATAAATAAAAAAACCGTACAGTTCAGATAATCTAAACTCTAGCGGTTCTTTTATGTTTTGTAAAATGCCCGGATCGGGCAGAAATCTCTCAAACGATTAATCTTCTATTTCAATCATTTTGAAAGGTATTTTCAGAATCGACTGATAATCTTCGCCGGCTTCGAGCATATCTTCGTCGTCTTCTTCATAATACCAGTTTATCACCACCTCATTGTCGTTTTTATGCACTCCTTCGAGTTTTTTAAAAACATCTAAAATGCACTTCGACGAGCTTGTATTGAAATATTCAAGCTGAATGATGACTTCTGTAGTTTTTTTCGGCCCTTCACTCGAATATTTTTCAAGCCAATCTACTACGGGTTTATAGAACTCGATAGAATTCTCAGGGATAGAACGACCTTTTATCTCTATTTTCCCTTTTTCGGCATCCAAAATTACAGTCGGCGTTTTGGGCGTTCCTTCTATTGAAAGTGGCTCCATGCTTTATATTATTTATTGAGTTACAAAGTTAAAAATCTGAAACAATTACATCAAGACTAAAGAATGAATATTTTTCGTTGTAGGGATAAAAATTGTAATTCAATTTGTTCCCGGCTTTTCTAGCAATATCAATCATGCCCAATCCTCCACCACCTTTATCAGAGAACTCTTCGTTGTTGAGAATAAGTTTATACAACGATTTGAGTTCGTCACGAGATAGGTAGTTGATTTGGTCCATTCTGTCGCGCAGCATTTTAATTCTATCGTGTCTTACAAAATTACCCGTAGAGATTTTGTATCTACCATCTGCTTTAGAGAGTATGAAAATAGCAAAATTTCTGTCTAGTTCTTCTTCCGCTGGTGGTTCATCTATGTGATGATACAAGTTTTGTAATGATTCAACCAATACATTGAACACTTTTTTTTTCACTTTCAGGTCTTCATTCATTCCTTCAAGCTTATTTTCTATCAGGTTCAGTATATTTGAAATCAAATCAGCAGTAATTGCGCCTTTGTATGTTGCAAATACTTCTCCTTGTGTGGTTTTATCAATCCATTGTTGTAGGTCGAATGGTGTCACCAGTTTCTTTTTTTAAGATGGTATTAGTGTATAATGCAGTTCAATTGTATTTGTACAAATGTATAATTTTTATTATAAATTTTCGCTTCAATTTTAAGCTATTATTGGCATTTTTCAAAATATTTTACAACAAATTGGCTGTTTGCTCATTTTTTGATTGCTGATATAAGTAGTATTTCTGAAAATTACACTTCAGGTTTCCATTGAATAACGAATATCTGGCTGCTGGTTTAAGTTCTAGGTACTTGGATGTTTGTTCGCTGTAAATGAGTATACTTGCAGTTGAACCTTTATAGAACTTTTTGAGGGTTTCGCCTACTTGGGTATAAAATTCAACATCTTCTTGGTCATCATCTAGCAGTTTTACGGGCATATCCATGATAAGGCTTCCCTTTTCATGGGGGTACTTATTTACCAGAAAATCATCGTTACGAAATATGATTGTATCTGTAAGTCGAGCATTGCGGGCATTGTTTTTGGCAATTTGCAGAGTGGGTTCGTGCAACTCGGTGGCTACAATGTTTATGGCGCTTCTGGTGCACTGCGTGATGGCTTGGTTGATGGTATCTTGCCACAAATCATCATCGTAATTAGCAAAATTCATGAATCCATAATGCGTGCGCAGCAAACCCGGCGCCATATTGGTTGCTATCATTGCTGCTTCTATGGCAATAGTGCCATTTCCGCAATATGGGTTGTATAAGGGTACGTCTGGAGTCCATCCGCTAAGTGCCAATAACCCGGCGGCCAATACTTCGTTTATATCATTTGCATTGGATTCTGTTTTGTAGTTTCGCTTAAATAACTGACTACCACTAGTATTTAGTAGTATACTCACTTGATTGTCGTGCACATACATGTGCAGATTTATGTCTGGATTATCTAGGTCTACCGATGGTCGTTTTCCGGTACTCTCTCTGAAATAGTCGGCTATGGCATCCTTTAACTTTAAAATAAGCAAATTGTTTCGTGAAAAAGTTTTAGAGTGTGCCACTACTTCAATCGAAAAAGTTTGTTTCACATTCATTATGCTATTCCATTCAATCTTACTGGCATGTTCATATATTTCTTCCAGTGTTTCTGCCTCAAAGGAAACCAACTCCTCCAGAATTTGCAGGGCTGTGCGTACATAAAGGTTAGTGGCATACATCAGTGCTTGATCGCCATCGAACCTGATAGCGCGCCTGAGGTAGCTTATATTGTTGGCGCCCAGTATTTCGAGTTCTTGGGCAAGAACCTCTTCCAGGCCATGAAATGTTTTTGCGATATATGTTTTCAAGGATACTTTCTTTGTTATTTTCTCAGGGGTGCAAAATTAAATTATTTTTTTTATTATTTCATATGCTTTTGCGAAGCGACTTTCACCGTGGCCGCCAACTTCTTCGAATCGAAGATTGTAAAGTTTCAAACGCTGCAGGTATATGTGGTGTAGTTTCATTCTGTTTTCTCCTCCATTTTCACGAACATGGTCTAATACCCATTCTAAATCGGGAATGCAAAGCAAATATAATGAATGTTTTTGTTGTTTCAGTATCCAACTTTCTATTTCTGGACATTGAGTTCCGTATTTTTGTTCAAGCCAGATTTGTGTAATGAGCACATCTGTATCAGCTATATACAATTTTCTGCACTCCAAATATTTTGACTCTTCTTTCATTTGCCATTTTGCAATGTGCTTTACATCTTCTTCCGTATAATGGCCTGCAAGGGCTTCTATATAAAGCCTGGCATACTCTTGTATAGCTGGTATTCCAAGTTTTTCTGCCAAATGCGCAGTAAGGGTGCTTTTCCCCGTAGATTCGGCGCCTATAAGTACTATGCGAGCAATGCCGGATTCATTTTTTTTCTCCATTGTACATATCCTATAAAGGCCATACATGTATATACTGTATAAAGTATGGCCGTGCTATATAAGTCTTTTTGAGCGTAGAGGTATACTGAGTATGCATCTACTATTATCCAATAAATCCAGTTGTCAATTTGTTTTTCTGTAAGCATATACGTACCCACTATTGAGCCTGCTGTGGTGAATGCATCTTGGTAGGGTACCGATGAGTTGGTGTAAGTGTCTAAAAAATAGCCAATTGCTAATGTGCCCAAAATTGTAAGCGAAAGGTAAATCACATGCTGCTGAGCAGTAGAATATACAACTGGGCGTTCTTCTGAAATATCGGCTTTGTAATATCGCCAGCGAATCCACCCATATACGCTGATAATGATGTAATATATTTGCAAAGCCATATCTGCATAAAACCCCGATTGATAAAAAACGAATATATAAGCCGCCGATGTAATGAATCCGACGAACCATAGCCATATGGAGGCACGTATTGATAAGAATATGTAAATAAACCCGCTTATGGTGCCTGCTAATTCCAATTTATGATTCAGGAACCAATTCAGTGCATCATTCATTTTCGCTGGTTATGCTTTTAAGCGTGATGTAATAGAGCGATTGATTGTTGATGATATCCAGAGCTTTACATACATCCGGGTCGGTAAAATTCATGTACATGTGATATTCATTTAAACTCCAAAGAAACCTGGCAAGTTGAGCCTTAGTTTGAATCAGAATCTTCTCGGAACTTTGTTGCCAGCAAGCATCAAAGGTGCTAGCGTATCCAGTATTGGCAAACTCTGCTCTGGCCATATTTAAATATTGAATACTATCATCTGAAGTGAAATCAAATCTTTGTGAATATTCGTTGAAAGTTTTAAAATTTCGGTTCAGATATGCATGATTGTCGTTAAAGTATTGAAAAACAAATTTATTCAATATATTTCTGCTTAAAAACTGACGGTGAAACTGTGTAAACCTTGAAGAATCTATAGGAATAAATATATCGGGCCATATGCCACCTCCGCCAAAAACTACACGCTGGTTTAGCTTTGTAAGATGCTTCAGTGTATCTGTGTTGTTGTATTTAGTTTGGTCTTCATACTCGCCACTTTGCATGCGATGTGCCAGGTCTAGCTCATATTCATTGAAGTCTTTTCCATAAGGTTTTTGAATGGATCTGCCGCTAGGGGTAAAGTATCTGGCAGTTGTAATACGTACCATGCTGCCATCGGGCAAATTGAATGGGCGCTGTATAAGACCCTTGCCGTATGAGCGGCGTCCGGCTATGATACCTCGATCCCAGTCTTGAATGGCACCGGCTAAAATTTCGGATGCTGAAGCCGAGTTTTCATTCACCAATACCAGAACTTTTCCTTTTTCAACATTTCCGGGCACCGAAGATTTGTACAGAGTGCGCGAAACATTTTTGCCTTCGAAATATACTATAAGCTTATCATTGTCCAGAAACTGGTCGGCCATCTGCAGCGATGCATCGAGCAGCCCGCCGCCATTGTCGCGCAAATCGAGCACCAGTTGCTCCATACCCTGCGCCCTGAGCTTCTCAATATGCATATTAAATTCTGAAACTGTATTTGCAGCAAACCGGTTTATGCGTATATATCCGGTGATGGTGTCGGCCATATAGGCACAGTCTATGCTCGGAATAGGAATCACATCGCGGAAAATTTCAAAATCGAGCAGTTCGGTCACTCCGGGTCTTTTTACCTGCACTTTCAATACACTTCCTTTTTTACCTTGGAGCAAAAGCTTGATGTATTTGAGGTTCAGATTGGCACCAAGAAGTTTGGCAGTATCTGCTTTAACTATGCGGTCGAGTGGCAGTATGCCGGCTTTGTCTGATGGGCCACCTTTTACCACTGAAATGATGATGAGGCTGTCTCGCAGGAAGTCGTAGTGCAGACCTACACCTTCAAATTGCCCCATCAGGCGGTTGTTGATATCTTTCACCTGCGACTTGTCGAAATATACTGAATGAGGATCTAGCTGCTTAAGCATGGCTTTTATGGCTTCTTCTACAAGCACATCTTCGCTTACAGTATCTACATAGTGTGCATTGATGTACCTGAGTACCGAAAATAATTTGTCATTGAAATGCTGAGCTTGTGTCTCCATACCAGAGAATAGTAGCATAAATGAAATACTGACAGCGTAAAAGATTTTGCCTTTTTTCATATTTCGAGAGCGATTGGTAAAAAGATATCAACAACAAACTGATATTCTTTTTAACGTTAATTGTTCGGAATTTGTTTAAGAATGGCAAGCAAATATTTCCAAAAATTTTCAACACTCTTTATGTTCACTCTTTCGTCGGGAGAATGAGCACCTTTGATGGTAGGACCAATGGAAACCATATCTAGCCAGTTGTACTTTTCAAGTAGCAAACCACATTCCAAACCTGCGTGTATGGCTTTAATTTTTGGCACTTCGCCAAATATTTCTTCATACACACGAGCTGATACTTTTACAATTTCAGATGTTGGATTCGGATTCCATCCCGGATAACCTTCAGAATGTTTTACTTGCGCACCTGCCATTTTCATGATGCTTTCAACGGTATACGCTGCATTTATTTTGCTTTGCTCCAGCGAACTGCGCTGCGAAGTTACAAACTCAAGCTCTTGGTTATTGTTTAGTTTTACCGAGGCAAAGTTGGTAGAGGTTTCCACTAAATTGGGCATATTGAAACTCATAGCCAACACTCCGTTTGGCATAGCCTGCATAAGCATGATGATAGATTGGGTAAGCTGTGGACTAAATATTTCAGTTCTGGCATCTTCCGTTTGCATAGCTACAGAAAGTGATGCTTCGGTGGCTCTGAACTCTTCTTCAGCCGCAGCGGCAAATCGATTAATGAGTTCTCTGAGCTTTTCCTTTTTATTCATTTCTACTCCTACTACTGCATAAGCCTCGCGTGGTATCGCATTCCGAATATTCCCTCCTTTTATTTCGGAAATAACTACAGGCATTTGCAAGGAAACCAAATATAAAAACCGACCAAGCAACTTATTGGCATTTGCATGTCCTTTGTGAATATCGTCGCCACTATGTCCACCCAATAGCCCACTTATGCTGATGGCAGCAAAATAGTAGTTGTCGGGCGCATGGGTGTATGCTACCGGAAAAAAACCAAGTGTATCAATACCTCCTGCGCATCCTATGAATATCTCACCTTCATCTTCGCTATCGAGGTTGAGCAAATACTTGCCCGTAACAAAACCTTGTTCTAAGTTTTTTGCACCAGTAAGCCCCGTTTCTTCGTCACTTGTAAATAGAGCTTCTATTGGGCCATGCTCTATGGTATCATCGGCGAGTATGGCCAGTGCCATTGAAGCACCTATACCGTTGTCGGCGCCCAAAGTTGTTCCTTTTGCTTTTACCCATTCACCATCTATATATGTTTCAATGGGTTGAGTAAGAAAATCGAAATTGTAATCGCTATTTTTTTCACATACCATATCGGTGTGGTTCTGCAATATAGCGGTAGCCAAATGCTCATAACCTGGTGTAGCTGGCTTCGAAATGAGCACATTCATCATTTTGTCAACTTTTACAGGCAACTTATGTTCTTTTGCAAAACCGACCAAGTAATCGGTTATTTTTTCTTCGCGCTTCGATGGGCGCGGTATCTGGGTTATTTCGTAGAAATATTTCCAAACCAGTTGAGGTGCTAAATTTTTAATTGAGCTCATGATCTGTTTAATTATTTTATAAATTTGTTGACAAGATAGTTTTTTGGTCTATATTAATATTGAAATTTAAAAAATATCTTTTCAAAAAAGTCGTTAGAGTCTCTAAAGCAAATAAATGGATTTATATGGCAAGTATTACTGACAATCTGAGCAAGGAAAAATATACTTATCACAACCGGGATTTAAGCTGGTTGTCTTTTAATTTGCGGGTACTTGAAGAGGCCGATGATAACAATCTTCCTCTATACGAACGTATAAAATACCTGGCTATATACTCATCAAACATGGATGAGTTCTACAGAGTCAGGGTTGCATCTGTGCGTAGTATACTTGGTCTGACAGCCGAAAGCCGAAAAAAACTGGATTTTAATCCGCATACCCTTATTGGTCTTATAAATGAGGAAGTTACGCAGCAAATGGATCGATTTGTAAATCTTTTCAGGGTGAAAGTGTGGAACGAACTGGCGGAAAACGGTATTATCTTATACCAGAGCGGTGACAAACTATCGGTAGAACAATTTCATTTTGTAGAAGATTACTTTTATCACGAAGTAATGCCGCATATTCAGCCATCATTGCTCGAAAAAGGCAAGATATTGTCGTTTTTAGAAGACAACGTTGGATATCTCGCCATAAGACTGTGCAAAAAAATGGTTGTGAATAAGAATAAAACGGGTACAGAGAGAGTCAAACATGCTATTGTTCGAATTCCGGCACATCATGTGCCCCGTTTTTTGCAAATTCCATCCAACGATGGGAATTTTCATATCATGTTTCTTGATGATGTGATCAGACTCAATTTGTATCGTATCTTTCCGGGATATCGAATTGAAAATGCTTATAGTATAAAAGTTTCACGAGATGCCGAGCTCTCTATCGAAGATGAATATAAAGGGAATTTGATGGAAAAAATTCGCCAAAGTCTTATACGTAGAAAAACCGGTGCGCCTGCTCGTTTTTTGTACGACCGAAGCATACCTTTAAACTCACTGAGACTTCTGCGCGAGGCTTTTAACCTTTCGAAGGAGGATATGGTGCCCGGTGGTGAGTACCATAACTTGCACGATTTGCACGATTTTCCCAATCCGAAAAAACCTTTACTCGAAGCTCCCGATTTGCCTCATATGGATCATCCTATCCTCATGCGGTATACCTCTATATTTGATGCTATAAAATTGAGGGATATAATGTTGCATTTTCCTTATCACTCTTTTGAGTATCTGATTAGCTTCCTGAACGAAGCTGCTACCGACCCCAAAGTGGAAGAAATAAAAGTTACTCAATACCGAGTGGCCAGCAACAGTGCAGTGGTAAGTGCCCTGATAAGTGCTGCCCGCAATGGCAAAAATGTAACAGTTTTTGTAGAAGTAAAAGCCAGGTTCGACGAAGCGAAGAACCTCTATTTTGCTGACATCATGCAACGTGCTGGTATAAAAGTGATGCAAAGTATACCTGGCATAAAAGTACATTCGAAAGTTGCCTTGGTTATCAGACGGTCGTCTAAAGATAATATCCGCCGTGGGTATGCATTTGTAGGAACCGGAAACCTGAATGAAAAAACTGCCAAGCAATATGCGGATCATGGTTTGTTTACCTCTCGCCAAGAATTGGTAGATGAGCTGAAAAGAATGTTTGTATATTTGGAAACTAAATCTCCTGAAATTAAGTTTAAGCAATTGCTAGTACCTAATTTTAATATGGTTGAAGAGTTTACACGCCTTATAAACCGAGAAATTGAGCATGTAAAAAAAGGATTGAAAGGGCATATGATATTGAAAATGAATAGCCTTGAAGAAATTGGAATGATAAACAAACTCTATAAAGCCAGTGAAGCCGGTGTTACAATAGACCTCATAGTAAGGGGTATTTGTTGCCTGGTGCCTGGGCAGGCATATAGCAAAAACATCAGGGTAGTTCGTATCATTGACCGATATTTAGAGCATTCACGTGTATTCATTTTTCACAACAATGGCCAAAACGATACATATATTTCTTCGGCTGACTGGATGAAACGAAATCTAACCCGGAGGGTAGAGGCCGGTGTACCCATATTTGATGAAGAAATAAAAGCAGAATTGTATCAGATACTTCAATTACAACTTCGAGATAATACCAAAGCCCATCTCATAACTTCCGATTTGGAAATGCACCCCATACTGCGAAGTGAAACCGATGTTCCTGTAAGGGCGCAGTATGACACCCATAATTTTCTGTACAAAAAACTGCTGGCAGCAAAACAGGAATTGGAAGCCGCTGGCATACCATACTATGACCGAAATTTAAAACGTGATACCTTCAGACAACAATAACGATGCGTTCAAATACCCATTCTTTTCCTCATTATCATAATGTGGCTCAGGTTTTGAACCGGGGTATTTTCGTTTTAATCTTGTTAGGTTTATATTTTAATATCCATGCTCAGCAGTCGTCTTTTGTAATTGCAAAATACGATACCGACAAAGGATTGTCGCAAAGTGTGGTAAACTGCATTACGCAAGACTCTATAGGTTTCATGTGGATAGGTACACAAGATGGTTTGAACAGGTACGATGGCAACCAATTTACTGTGTATCCTTTGCCCGGCAGACATGGTTCTAACCGCGATTTTATTGTAAGTTTGGCAGAGGCACCAAATGGAATTGTATACATTGCTACCCGCAATTCAGGTTTGTACGCCTATAGCAAATATACCGATAGGGTTGTGCAACTGCCGATAAGCAACAACGACTCTGTATCCCTTCTACAGGTGGAAGTGAATGTAATAGTAAATTACAACAATGAGGCAATACTCGTGGGCACAAATACAGGGTTGTTTTACTACAACATGAATGCTAAATTACTGAAAGAGGTTTATCTCCCTATAAGAGGGCATATACCTGGAAGCAAAAATATACGCGACATACTTATACATTCTAACAAAAGTATTTTTCTGGGTACCGATAATGGACTCATAGAACTTGATTATACCTTAATTTACCGAGATAATTTTCCACAAAGAAACCATACTACTCCTGCCAATTTTGCAGTAACTGCCATTGCTGAGCAATCTACAGGCGATTTATTGTTGGGTACCGACAGAGGGATCAAGCATTTTTCATACGATAAAAAGATATTCAGAAATTTTTTGCCCGATGAAGAAGTACTTGCAGACGCCGAGATTACAGATATTGAAATTGACAGGAAGGGCAATATGTGGGCTTCATCTTTTGGAAGTGGTTTGTTTTTTTGGCAGCAATCTGTTGATGAGCTTCTGGTTTTTCAGCAAAGCAGCCACAAAAACAGCATGCCCAATAACTACCTGTACGATGTATATATTGATAAATCCGGACTCTTATGGGCTGGTACATATGGGCAAGGTGCGGTAACTGTGCATCAACGTAGTAGAATATTCAAACAATTTCCTGAGAACAATGCCACATCGTGGCTCTTCCCATCTACCGATGTTTATGCCATCACCACCGACAAGTTAAACAAGGTTTGGATGGGTACAGATAATGGGCTGATAACCTACGATATGGACAAAAATACATCGAACATTGTCAGGCCAACCAACAATCAATTCATAGATGTAGTTTACTCCTTGCACACCGACCATCAATACAATATTTGGATAGGAACAGCAGGCAAAGGGTTGTACTACTCCAAACTTTCTGCAAAAAACGATGCATACGATGCCCCGGTATTGCTCGATGTGAAGAATAATGATATTGCTGAAATGCTCTTTTCAGATATCCTTTCTATGTGCGAAGATAGTTACAACAACCTATGGGTTGCTACAAGACAAGGTTTGGTGATGATAAACAGCCAACGTACACGTTTCTCTTCTTATTCGAAACTGAATAGTAAATTGCCTAGTGAGGAAATCACCTATATAACCAGCGATGATAAGGGCCAGATATGGCTTGTGGCTACTAATCAGTTGTTTAAATACAATGCCGGTTCCGATTCTTTCCTGCCTATGCTTAAAAAGGAATATTCTGAAAAAATAAGTCAGATAAATAACTGTGTGTCAGATAACAATGGTTTTGTATGGCTAGGTACTGAAGACGGGCTTATGCGCTACGACCCTGTCAACTTTCATGTTTTGCATCTTACCAAAAAAGATGGCTTGCCCGATAATGGCGTGTACTCCTTGCTTACCGATGACAAAAATAACCTCTGGATTACTACCGGAAAGGGCTTGGCTAAAGTGAAAGTGACCAAAAATGCCGGCGTAAATATTGTTACCTTCGATGAAAATGACGGAATAAACTGTATTCAATTTCACATAAATGCCATACACCGTTCTGTAAACAACCGCATGTATATGGGATGCGAAAAAGGTGTGCTTAATTTTTTGCCCGATGATGTGATAGGAAATGAATATGTGCCTCCAGTGGTGATTACCGATTTTAAACTCTTTTTTGAAACAGTGCCCATAGGAGCAAATGGTGAAACTCCTCTGCATACATCAATCTTTACTACTCATGAGTTGAAACTAAACCATACTCAACGAAGAGTAAGTTTTACTTTTGCAGCACTTAACTTTACGGAACCCGAAAGTAATCAGTATGCTTTTTTTATGGAAAACATGGACAAAGAGTGGGTGATGACTGGAAATGAGCGCACTGCAAACTATATATTGCTACCTGGTGAGTACACTTTCAAAGTAAAAGCTTCTAACAATGATGGAATATGGAACGAAACTGGAACAGAAATTCACATCATCGTTTCACCGCCCTTCTATCAAACTACTTGGTTTTTCATTTCTGTAATTCTTTTTGTATTTGGTATTACTGCCTTGTTTATTCAGATACGTACCCGCAATTTGCGTTCGCGCCAACGAGAACTCGAAATTAAAGTTTCAGAGCGTACTTCAGAGGTAATACAGCAGAAAAAAGAACTGGAACTTCAAGCCGATAAGCTAAATCAGATAAATGAGGAGCTCAATACTTCGAACGAAGAACTTAATGCCACACTCGAGAACCTTAGGGCAATGCAGTCGCAATTGGTTTCGCATGAAAAAATGGCTTCTTTGGGGCAACTAACTGCCGGTGTAGCACATGAAATAAATAACCCCATCAATTTTATTAACGGAAATATTTCTCCTCTCAAACGTGATATCGACGATTTGCTTGCCATACTAAAACTATATGAAGGATCTGTAGAAAAGAATAAGTTGGGAAATATGTTTGAAGAAGTTGAGAAATTTAAACTTCAGATTGACTTAAAATATACATTGGAAGAAATCGAAGCTTTGATTTCCGGCATAAAAGAAGGTGCCCAGCGAACTACGGATATAGTGAAGGGACTTCGCAATTTCTCCCGATTGGATGAAGACGATATGAAACTAGCCAACGTGAATGATGGCATTCAAAGTACGGTGCTTATATTGCGAAATAAAATAAAAAACCGGGCCGACGTACAGCTCCAACTTGGCGAATTGCCAGAAATTATTTGCTATCCGGGCAAACTCAATCAGGTTTTTATGAATATCATTTCCAATGCTGTAGATGCTATGAATGAGACTGGTGGGCAAATTACTATTACTACATCCGTAGCAGAAGATTTTGTTCATGTTTCTATTCGCGACAATGGAAAAGGTATTCCTCAGGATATCATTGAACGGATTTTTGAACCATTTTTTACTACCAAAGATGTAGGAAATGGCACCGGGCTTGGCTTATCCATTTCATATGGCATCATCAAAAAACACAAAGGCGATATAAAAGTGAATAGTGTAATTGGAGAAGGAAGTGAATTTTTAATAACTTTACCCATTCAACAGAATAACGAACCCGAAAAAGGCTCGGATAAAGCAGATGAATCATGAGTGTGCCCGAATTTAATATTTTGTATGTAGATGATGAAGACCAAAATTTGGTTTCGTTTAAAGCTAGTTTCCGCCGCGAATACAATATTTTCACTGCCAAAAGTGGTGAAGATGGATTGAAGCTTTTAGGACAGCAGAATATACATCTCGTAATTAGCGACCAAAGAATGCCCAATATGACTGGGGTGCAGTTTCTGGAAAAAGTGCGCAATGAGTTTCCTGATGCCATTCGAATCATACTTACCGGCTTCAGCGATGTTGCAGCCATCATTGAGGCTATAAACAGTGGTCAGGTATACCGCTACATTACCAAACCCTGGGAAGAAACTGAGCTGCGTATGACCATAGAAAATTCCAGATACTTGTTTAATTTGCAGAACCAGAACAAAAAATTGTTGCACGAATTGCAGCAAAAAGTTACTGAGCAAGAAAAAATCTTACGAATTTTTATGAAATATGTACCCGAACATGTTGTACAAAAAGCTGTAAACCAATCTGAAGAAACTATTTTTGAAGGTGAATTGCAACATATTTCAGTGCTTTTTTGCGATATACGAGGATTTACACCTATGAGTGAAGTACTAGCCCCCAAGGAAGTGGTCAATTTTCTGAATACTTATTATTCGCTTATGACCGAATGCATAAAACGTCACAATGGCGTTGTTAATCAATTTGTTGGGGATGAAATATTTGCCACCTTTGGTACTCCGGTAAATTACGCAAATAATGAAGAAAATGCTGTTTTTTGTGCCTTAGAAATGATGAGTAAACTCGAGTGTTTGAACGAAAGATACAAACCTATGCTCGGCTATGATATTCAGGTGGGTATTGGCATAAATTCAGGTGAAGTGGTAGCCGGAAACCTTGGCTGCGAAGAGCGCATTGATTTCAGTGTTACCGGGGATACTGTAAATACCGGTAAACGTATAGAAATGATTACTAAGGACTACCCAAACACCGTTCTCATTTCAGAAAGCGTGTACAACAAAACTTTTCATTTGTTTCGTACCGAGGCTTTTGAGCCATTGCATGTAAAAGGCAAAAGAGATAAAATACAGGTTTATAGAGTGGTATCGAAAAAATAGGACCAGTATTTTTTATTTTATGGATTGTTACTGTATGCGCTGAATATCAGAGATATACAAATAATATGCTGTCTAATCATGAATTTCGAAATTTGAAGAATGCTCTGAACCAATGATATTGTAACTGGGAATGTGTTCCACAATCTCAACATATTTTTTTAACAAAACATTCTTCAATTTCCTGTTACTTTGGAATTCTTATTTTGAATTTCAGTAAATTAATTTTTTATGAAATAAATATTTTTACCCGCTATGTAGGTTTGAAGTACCTTTATATTTGGTATTTGTGCAAGCGGAATTTGGATAATATCTTCACCAAGTACCACAAAATCTGCCCATTTTCCGGGTTCAAGGCTTCCCTTTTCATTTTCTTCGAAAGCAGCTTTGGCTGCCCATATGGTCATAGCCATAAGTGCCTGGTTGCGAAGTAGTGCTTCTTCTGCCTGAAAACCGTTTTCGGGATACCCACTTACATCTTTGCGTGCTACAGCTGCATAAAATCCGAGCAACGGATTTACTTGTTCTACCGGAAAATCGCTGCCATTGGGCAACCATCCGTTTTGTTCCATCAACGATTTATAGGCGTAAGCTGTTTTTATGCGTTCGTTTCCAAGGCGGTCTTCGGCCCAGTACATATCGCTGGTAGCATGGGTGGATTGTACCGAAGGTACTATAGAATATTGCGAGAAAAACGGACGGTCACTTAGGCTTACTACCTGCGCATGCTCAATGCGCCAGCGGAAGTCGTTTTTTCCTTTCAGGTATTTGGCATAGGTGTTGAAAACAAAACGGTTGGCTGAGTCGCCTATAGCATGTGTACATACCTGATAGTTATTTTCATAGGCAAGTTTACACACTTTATCAAAATCGGTTTGGCTTACAAGCAGTAGGCCGTGGTTATGCGGGTCGTCGGAATATGGTTTTATTAAAAGTGCACCACGCGATCCAAGAGCGCCATCTGAGTATACTTTTATTGAGCGCACATTGAGGTAGTCGGTTTTGTAGATTCCCTTTTTTACATACTTTTCAAAATTCTCTTCTGTAGGCTCCAACATTACATTCATACGCATTTTTAGTATTTGTGCAGTTTGCAGTGAGTCTATCAGTTTTACGGTATGATAGGGAAGTCCGGCATCGTGCACTGAGGTGAGGCCTACAGCAAAACAGTCTTCCTGCGCTCTGAGCAGTGATTGGGTAGCCAAATTGTCATCGGCTTCAGGTATCACTCTTTGCATCGAGTCTTTGGCAGCATCTATGAGCAAGCCTGTGAGCTTTCCATTTTTAATGAAGAAATCGCCGCCACTCATTTTGCTTATGTTACTAAAACCAGCCAATTTCAGTGCAACATCGTTTACCAAAGCAGCGTGGCCATCTATGCGAGAGAGATATACAGGTTTGTCGGGGAAAAGCTTATTGATTTCTGCATTTGAAGGAAATTCTTTTACTTTCCAGTCATTCTGATCCCAGCCGCGGCCTTCTATCCATGTGTAGTCAGGGTGTTCTTTTGCAAAGGCCACCACTTTTTCTATCACTTCGCTAAACGACTGCGTTCCGGTGAGGTCTACATATCGGGTTTGGGCAAGGCCATATCCAAAAAAATGGCAATGTGCATCAATGAATCCCGGATATACAATTTTACCATCGAGGTTAAGTGAATCGGCACAGTCAAACTTTTGCTTTAATTCATTTGCTGAGCCTGTTGCCAATATTTTACCGTTTTTAACCACCATAGCATCTACAATGGTAAAGTTAGAATCTACTGTATAAATTCGGGCATTGTGCACCAAAAGGTCTGCTTGTTCGAGTTTTGTACCGCAAGCGAAAAGCAGAATAGTTGCTACAAACAAGAATATTGATTTTTTCATATCTGGTTTTTGAAATTTTAGTTTGATTTTAATATGCACCTACAGAATCGTCGCCGCGCGGGTCGGCACCACCTTGATACGAGCCATCGGGGTTTACAACGATGAGTTCTACACGTCCAATGCTGCTGCGTGTCTGCAATGTATGGCCACGTTTTGTGAGTTCGTTTAATATTTCCTGAGGGAATTTATTTTCCTCGTAAAAAATTTGATCGGGAAGCCACTGGTGGTGAAAACGCGAGGATGAAAGAGCAAGATTGGCCGGCATATTGTAAACCAGTACATTGAGCAGGACTTGCAACACACTTGTAGGTATAGTACTACCGCCCGGACTACCCAGCACCATTATTAGTTTTCCATGTTTCGAAACTATGGTGGGTGTCATTGAACTGAGCATTCTTTTTCCGGGTTCTACAGCATTGGCAGTTCCGCCAACCAATCCATACATATTTGGGGATCCTGGTTTCAGACTAAAATCATCCATCTCGTTGTTCAGAATAAAACCTGCGCCATCTACTACTATCTTGGAACCATAGCTATCGTTTAAAGTAGTGGTAACTGATACTGCATTTCCTGCTTCATCGGTTACTGAAAAATGAGTTGTCTCTTCGCTTTCATAACCTTGTATTTTTCCGTGCGTGATATCTTCAGATTTAGTAGCTTTTTTGTGGGAAAATGTTTTCATTTTCAATTCCAGGTATTCTTTGCTTATCAGCTCATTATCTGGAACTTTTACAAAATCAGAATCGCCCATATAGTATGCCCTGTCTACAAAAGCACGTCTTTCTATCTCGCTGAGCAGGTGCACATAGTCTGCTGAATTATGCGCAATTTTCTGCAAATCTTTATTTTCAAGCATTTTAAGCATTTGCGCCAGCAACAGACCTCCGCTAGATGGCAGCCCCATAGTAGTTATGTAAAAATCTTTGTATACAAACGAAAACGGTTTTCGCCAGATGGCCTTATATTTTTGCAAGTCGTATAAGGTTATTTTACCATTGCCTCTGCTCATCTCTTGCACCAGCAATTCTGCGGTTTGTCCGTTATAAAATTCTTCGGCACCTTCATCACGCAGCCGTATTAGGGTTTCGGCCAATTGGGGCTGTGTGAATATATCGCCTTCTTTCCAAACATCTTTGGCCAGAAAGGCAATATCTGTTTTGCCCTTATTTCTCTGTATAAAAATAGGTCTGAGTCGGTTAAAATCGTCAGCTTGTATACGGGTAAGTGCAAAACCACTTGCAGCCAGTTCTATGGCTGGATTGATAAGTTCTGCCCAGCTGAGTTTGCTATATTTTTTGTGTGCTTCCCACATTCCTGCCACACTCCCCGGTACGCCTGCGCCCAGGTGAGTGACCAGGCTCAGGCTGTCTATAAGGTTTTTGTTTTCATCCCAAAAAGTTTCGGGTACTACTTTTAATGGTGCTTTCTCTCTGTAATCAAGGGTTGCTGTTGAACCATCGGACATACGTATGACCATAAATCCTCCACCACCAATGTTACCGGCAGAAGGATAGCACACAGCAAGCGCAAAATGGGTGGCTATGGCTGCATCAATGGCGTTGCCGCCTTTCTGCAGTATTTGTGTACCTACCATGCTGGCCAGTGGGTGAGCCGATGAAACCATGGCCTTGCCGGATGGAATGTATTTTATAGCTTTGTATTGTGCACTTGCGTTAGGCAAAATACTCATTATAAAAAACATAATTAGAACTAAATTTTTATAAAGAATCATTTTACTCAGAATTGATTTAAAATTATATCAAAAAATTGTATCCACAGCAAAACCCATGGCAATTAATAATTATCGCAATTTATGCATTAAATGAACAAAAAAAGTATGAATATACCAAAAGCCTAAATTGCCTGCGAGATTCAATTTTTATTAAATTGGTGTATGAACTGGTACATCATTTTCCGAGATTCAAATAGCTTCGTGTATGGCTTAAGATACTTTTAGTGGTGTATTGTTTATGGATAGGTAATGGTGAGCATATGATTGTCCGTTATGACGAAATGCTGAAAATATATTTACAGAAAATCAACTTTGAATGTATATCAAATAGACTAACTTATAACGTATAAAATACAAATTAGAGAATAGATTTACGCTTCGATTTCATGAATGGATTGTGTTTTCCATTTTAGCCCTAAAACGGTAATGTCGTCTGTTTGAGCTCGTTCTTTTTGCCAATTTTTTAAGTCGTCTTCAATTATTTGGAATTGTATGCTTAGCGGTTCCGAACTTACATCAATAAGCTTTTGCTTAAATTGCTTTTTAGTAAATTTTCTTGAATTATCGCCTCCCAATTGATCTTGGTAACCATCTGAAAACAAATAAATCAAATCGTTGTCATATAGTTGAATTTCATTATTTTTAAACTCAATTTCAACAGGATAAAAACCGATAGGCGCTCTGGTAGCTTCGTATTCGGTAAGCTCGCCGTTTCGTATTATAAAAAGGGGATTGTAAGCTCCGGCGTATTGCAAAACATTCGTTTTGAGGTTTACTGTACAGAAGTTTATATCCATTCCGTTTCGATTTTCGGTACCAAAAGTTTTAAATGTGTTTTTAAATCGGTCGCGCAATACGCTAAGTACCCGGTTTGCGTCAGAAATTTCTGTTTGTCGAACTATTTCATGAATATAGGTAATTCCTAGCATAGTCATAAAACCTCCTGAAACACCGTGCCCGGTGCAATCGGCTACAGCGAATATCAATGTATCGCTAATTTTGTTTATATAATAAAAATCGCCACTTACTGTCTCTTTTGGTTTGAAAAGCAAAAAATACTCACTTAAGTATTGGTCTATAAGTTTTTTGCTGGTAAGTAAAGCGTCTTGGATTGTTTTGCCGTAATTTATGCTATTTACAATATTCTTATGTGCTTTTTCAATAATCACTTTCTGTTTCTGTGTGGTTTCCAATGATTCAAGAATAAGTTTTTCGGCCCTGATAAGTTCTGTTACATCGTTTTTAATGGCAACAAAATTGACGATGGTATTGTTGTCGAAAATAGGGGCAATAATAACTTTTTCTACAATAAGGCTTTTGTCTTTTTTACGATTTGTAATTGTTCCCTCCCATATTTTGCCACTTAAAATAGTGCTCCATAAGTCGGTAAACACTTCGTTGGGTGTTTCTTTAGATTTTAATATTCTTGGATTTTTGCCAATCACTTCATCCGTAGTGTATCCGGTTAGTTTTGTGAAAAATGGGTTTACATATTCTATTGTCCCGTTTATGTCGGTTATAAGCACTGCTGCAGGGCTTTGTTCCAATACAGTGTAATATTTTTTCAACTGGTAGTTAAATTGCTCCAGGGTGGTATTTTTTTCTGAAAGTTCGGTTGCCTGAAGTTGTAGCCGTAAATTTGTTTTTGCAATTATATTTTTTTGTTCTTCTACGTTTTCGTTCAGTGTTCGTAGCTCTTCCATATTTTGCTGCAGCACTTCATTTTTACCTAATATTTCATTTTTTTGTGCTACCACTTCGTTGGTTCGCTCTTTCACAAGTTGTTCCAAATGCAATTTTTGGGCTTCTAAACGGTTCGAATTTATTTTTACAATTACATAAATTACCAGATTTAAGACAATGAAATACAGGACGTAAGCCCACCACCGCATGAACCAAGGGCGAATTATCAAAATTTCGAGTCTGGTACCTTCACTCCACTGATAATTGCCTTGTTGTTTCGCTCTTATTTCAAAACTGTGTTTACCTACCGGCAAGTTTGGTAATATAAGTTCTGTTTTCGATTGAATGTCAATCCAATTGCTGTTTTCGGCGGATAGTTTGTACTGGTAGCTTATTTCATTTCCGGGAAACGATAGGGAAAAAAAGTTTAGTGTGAGAAAAGAACCTTTGGTATACTTTATTTGTCCGGTGAGGTCTTTTATTTTGCTATTGTTGACGTATATGTTTGTAATAATAGGCAATGGTGTAGATTGGGTTTGAGCCAAGTTCTCCGAAAAATTTACCCCTAGTGAGGTACCAAGCCAAATACGATTTAAGCTATCGATGGCCAAACAGCGGTACGTTGCTGTTAAGTTGGATAAACCGTTATTGTCGTCGAATAGCACAGCCTGATTATTAGCGTATTTCATTACCCCTTTTCCATTAGAAAACCAGAGCGCACCGCTATTTTCGGCGGCAATCGAAAACGTATTTCTTTCGGTATAATCGCCCAGATTTAATCTTTCGGTTTTTACAGAATCGTATTTGAGCACACCATGGGTTGTTGCTAACCAAATAATATTTGAGTAAAATGCTATATCGTTGATATATATATCGTTATTGGTTATAAAATTTAATTTGCGGCTTAGATTATAAAATTTATCTTCGGTTTTATTGTATTGGTATAGGTAGTTGTTGTCGGTACCTCCACCTCCAAAAATGGTACCATCGCTTCGTTGCTTTACAACTATAAGCTTGTTATTTAGTCCCTTATCTTTGCCATAAGGCTTAAGTACAAAATCGCGGGAAATTTTAACAACGCCGTCGAACCCATCTACACAGCCCCAAAGATTTTCTTCATCGTCTTCCATGCAAGTAAACATGTTTTTCCCGATGGCCGAAATATCAATTGTTTTTTCAATTTTATTATTTACTACAAAGTATAGCATGGCTGCATTGGTAGAAATCCAATAGCTGTTTGCTTTAATTTTTGAGGGAACAGCTGCCGAAATGTCGCCTATAAGCGCAGGGCGGGCAATAGGCGTTGTTATAATTTGGTTGTTGCTATAACTTATTTTTAGAATGCTGCCGTAATTGGTTGCCCAAATTTCGCGGTCTGAAAACAAGGACAATGAATTGATGTAACTTTGGTAATTCTTGTTGGTTTCAGCCAGAAATTGTGTTGGCTGTATGAGAACAATGCCTTCGTCGGTGCTCACAAATGCGTTCTTAAAACGATCAATATATATCCAATTGGCCCTTTGTGCCGATAGATAACTTGTCTTTTTAATTTCATATTTATTATCGCGGTTAGAAATAACAACAACGTAACTTGCCCAAGTGCTTATTGCAAATTCGTATTCATTTTTCTGTACTATATAGCTAGCATCTATATCCGGAAAAATGTTCCTATGACTAAGGATCGTGTTGTTAGCATCGGTTTTGAGTTCGTAAATACCTAAACTTGTAGCCAGCAATATGGTATTTGCATTGATTGCGATTGCAAAGTTTACACCTTGAAACTGCGTAAGTCCTTTTATTTCAATAAAGTTATCGATTTTATTATCTAAAAAATAGGCGTAGCCATCTGGCGAAAAAGCGAATATATTTCCGCTTGGCATTTCGACAATCGAAAAGGTTCTTTGGTAGTTAATATTTTTAAACGTTCGGTCGAAAGCATACCTTTTTAATGTTTTATTCCTATAACATACTATTCCCTTGTTGTCGGTTATCCAAATGTTTTGCTTCGAGTCTTCCATCATAAGCTTTGGATAATGCACTGTAGAGTCGGTAATTTGGTCGCTGCCTTTTATGATATTTATAAAATATGCAGTATCGGGTTTGCTAATAATTTTAACAATCCCCATATCGGTAGCCGCCAGTAGCGCGCCGTTTTTTGTTTTTAAAAATGATTTAACGTAGTTACTAGGCAACCCTGCTAAAAAGTTCTGAAACACCATGCCATTGAAGCGTGAAAGGCCTTCGTCGGTAGCAACCCACACAAACCCTAGACTATCTTGTGCCACAGCTTTAGTTAAATTATTCACTAAACCATTGTTGCGGCTATTATATGTAAGCATTCGCTCGTTCTGAGATTGGGCTTCTGTGAAAAGTATGAAAAAAAGCAAGATGAAAAGCAAAGGAAAGTATAAACTTCTGAACATATGGTATTGCTTATTTTTACATTATATCTTGGCTGTACAATTGCAGTCGAAATGCTTAAAATAAGCTAATTCGAAACACAAACATAATACTTCGTTTTCAATTTTTCAAAAAGCAGGCACTCATCTTAATAAAATTTAATATTGCAACTTATTTACTTCATGCATACTAATAAGAATAGTATTTCATACGCACCGCATTTTTGGCGATCCGAACCTCAAGATAATCCTGTTTGGGGTTAAGTTTCTTGAAATTCAAATTATAATATACTCCTGCATAAAATATGTGAGGTGCCCGGTAATGCTTAGTTTCAAGTCTTCATTTGAAATTTTACGGTTGAATACGTCTCCAATGTATGGTTTGTGTTTGAAATGAACTCAATATTCACACAGATGAATCATTTGGCTTATACAAAATACGTATTGTCAGTTTTTTGAGTTTATAATTAAATTCTAACACATAAATATGACAAAAGTGTTGAAATTTATATATGTATATTCTTTACATTTGCGCCGTTTCAAATAAAATATTTTGACTATGACTGAGAAAAAATTCGCCAATCCGGCAGTAGTTGGCCTCGCTGGATTTGGACTTACAACCATGTTGCTACAATTTCACAACATTGGTTTTATAGGCTTGGGCCCAGTAGTGGCTATGGGCTTTATTTTTGGTGGCCTGGCTCAGTTTATTGCCGGTTTCATGGAACAAAAGTTGGGCAATAATTTCGGATTCAGTGCATTCGTGTCCTATGGTGCATTCTGGATAGGATTAGGCATTATCTGGATGCTGAATATCAGTGAAATATATGTTTCATCAACCTCGGATGTTGGTTTCTTCCTGCTGGCTTGGATGCTATACACCCTCATCATGTTCATAGCTTCGTTGCGTGTGCATATGGCTATGGTAGTTACATTTGGTACATTGCTGTTGGGTTTCTTGCTTTTAGTAATAGGCCACTTTGGCTATCCTGTTTTCAATAAAATTGCAGGATATGAATTGCTTGTATGTGCTGGTGCTGCTTGGTATATGATGGCTGCCATCATCATCAACGATTTGGCCGGAAAAACAGTTTTGCCTTTTGGTAAACCGCTTTTGTAAGTTTGCTTCTTTTTTTTTTCATTATAGTAGTCCGGTTCTATTCAGGTAGAATCGGATTTTTTTTTCGTTTGAAAATATTGAATCTGCTCATTTGCTTAGCTAGATGCACCTTTGCTATTGCTCCGAGCTACTTTTTTTACTATGGTTTACATTTCTATGAATCTGATTTCTAAATAGGTTCATTTGATGACTAAATTGGGGGAATTTATAACCTTATTTGTTGCTTGAATCCGTATTAGTCAAATGCAATATGAAGGATATGTAACCTTATTTTTAATTATTGGATAAACCACGCTAATTTGATTTATAAAGGATAGAAAGTAAAACCACAAGCCAAAAACTTCGATATTCTTGGCTTGTGGTTTCAGGTTATATAAACCTTTTTGGAATATTTAGCAGCAACAGCGTTAGCTCGCCTTTTTGTATCGCCATATGGCTGTACTCATTAGCACAATGCCTGTACCCATCAGTATAAAAAATTCGCTCAACACATCGTTCATGGTGCTGCCTTTGAGCAATATCATACGCATGGCTCGCATAAAATGTGCAATAGGGTTTATCTTGTTCACGTCCTGAGCCCAGTTGGGCATACTTTCGGTAGGTGTGAATAGCCCGCTCATGAGCATAAATACAATCATGAAGAAAAAGGCAGTAAACAACACCTGCTGCTGAGTACTGCTGATGGTTGATAATAATAATCCGAGGCTGAGCACTACCAACAAGTATGCAATAGCCATGGTATACATCACCAATATATTTCCTACTATGGGCACATCAAATAGCAATTTTCCGAAAAGCAACCCTAAGGTCAGGTCAAATAAAGCTATCACCATAAATGGGATAAGTTTTCCGGCTAAAAAGGCATATTTCTTTATGGGGGTTACATTTATTTGTTCAATGGTTCCCAATTCTTTCTCGCGTACCAAGTTGAATCCTGATAAGAACAGTCCGATAGCAGTTACCAATATGGTAAGTATACCCGGCACCATAAACGATTTAGAATCAAGATAAGGATTGTACCAATACCTGTATGTGGTAGATATTTGATGCTGTATACCGCGTGTATCGGGCACTTTCAAGTAGTTGAGCACCAGATTTCGGTTGTATTGCATGATGGTTTGTGAAACGATGGAAGTACCTATGCCTGCCACCATGCCGTTTATGGCGTTGGCGGTGATTTGCATTACCGCATTGCCATTTCGGTATAAATCGTGTTCCATATTTGCAGGAATGAACAAAATGAGGTCGGCTTCGTCTGATTCCAATTTTCCGTATGCATCTTTGGCACTCATTTGCGATATCTCTGTATTGAAAAACGGGGAACCCTGAAAATGAGAACTGATGCCACGCGATGTAGCACTCAAATCTTGGTCCACTATAAGCAAATCGATGTTTTTTATCTCCATGGTAGCGGCATACACTAAGATGGTCATTTGCACGATGGGCATTACAAAAATAATGGGCAACATCACTTTGTTACGGAATATCTGCTTAAATTCCTTTTGAAGTATGATTAAAAGCATGCGCATAATTACTCCAGTCTTATTTTAAATTTCTTTACACTCAGGCCTATAAAAACTACCGTCATTCCAATCAATATCAGCGTTTCTTTCCACACATATTCAAATCCGGTGCCCTTGAGCATGATGTTTTTGAGTATGATGATGAAATACTTGGGGGGCATGATGTTGGCAAGCACCTGCAAAAGCCAGGGCATGTTTTCTATTGGAAATATAAATCCGCTCAGCAGAATGGTGGGGAGCATGAGTACAAACATGCTCAGAAACATGGCCTGCTGCTGACTTTTGGCCACTGTGCTTATAAGCAACCCCAGCGACAATGCCATGAGTATGAAAAGCATAACCAAGGTCATGAGCAATACAATGCTGCCGTTGATGGGGACACCAAATACCAGATTGCCGAGAGTAACTATGGTGATGGCATTTATGATGGATAATCCGAAATATGGGGCAACCTTGCCCAGCACTATCTGAAGCGGATTGAGGGGCGATACCAGCAATATTTCCATCGTCCCCAATTCTTTCTCGCGGGCTATGGATATACTTGTCATCATGGCGGAAATAAGCATGAGTATCAGGGCCATAGTGCCCGGCACAAACATATACGAGCCTTTCAGTTCCGGATTGTATTGCATGCGGGTTTCCACATTTATTTGCAATGGCATCTGCAATTGGCGGTTTCGGTACGACATGTAATCCTGAATGATGGCATTGGTATAGCTTACTATCATGCTGGCGGTATTGGCATCAGAGGCATCGGTGATGAGTTCTATGTGTGCAGTCCCTTCTTTTTCAAGTTTTTCAGAAAAATCTGCTTCAAATACTATTACTTGTTTGATGTGTCCTTTTCTAAAAGCCTTTTCTATTTCTTTTTCGGAATAAAGGTTGCCGCCTCTGAGGAAAAAACCGGAAGAGTATATTTTATTCTGTATTTCTACAGTCACTTCATCGCCGCTTTTGTCGAGTACTGCTACCGGAATGTCTTTCAGTTCATTGGTAATTACATACCCGAAAAGCATGATTTCCACTATGGGTATACCAAAAAGTATGACCAGGGTACGCGGATCGCGTATGATGTGAAAAAATTCCTTTTTCACGAATCCAAAAAATCGTTTCATAATTTCCGGGTTATTTTCAGGAAAACTTCATCCATATTGTTTGCATTCCAGGCATTTTTGAGGCCTTCGGGGGTATCGAGTGCGGCTATTTTTCCATCTACCATGATTGAAACACGGTTGCAGTATTCGGCTTCGTCCATGTAGTGTGTGGTTACAAAAACGGTAATTCCATTTTCTGCAGCTTCGTATATCAAATCCCAGAAACTGCGACGTGTGATTGGGTCTACACCGCCTGTGGGTTCATCCAGAAATACAATTTTGGGGTTGTGAAAAATAGCTACCGAAAAGGCAAGTTTCTGCTTCCAACCTAAGGGCAAGTCGCTTATGAGTTTGTTTTTTTGGGATGAAAACTCGAGCTTATTCAGTAAAACTTCGGTTTTTTCCTTTATTTCTTTCCTACTCATGCCGTATATACCACCATAGAATGCAATGTTTTCGGCCACCGTAAGGTCATCGTACAACGAGAAACGCTGGCTCATGTAGCCAATATTGCGCTTTATCTGCTCAGTCTGGTGAAATGCGTCGAACCCGGCCACCCAAATTTTGCCGGCAGTGGGGGTAGAAAGGCCGCAAAGTATGCGAATGGCGGTTGTTTTTCCCGCACCATTGGCTCCCAAAAAACCGAATATCTCACCCTTATATACCTGAAAAGTAAGGTGATCGTTAGCTACGAAACTACCGAATTTTTTCACCAGATTTTCTACATCTATTATTACCTCGCGTGTATTCATACTTCAGTTTTTTTGCTGCTCATCAGTTCCATGAAACAATCTTCTATATTGGGTACGATTTGCTCAATAGTTACTTCTTCGAAACCTTGTGTTTGCAGGAAATGCTTCGCATCGGCAGCATCGCCCGTTTTGAGTGTAAGGTGAAGCTTCTGGCCAAAAGGAAAAACCGAATGTACGAGCGGATATGTGCGCAAGCTTTTGAGTATGGCATACATATTTTCCGATTTCACTGAATACAAGGTATGCGCAAATTGCGAGGTGATATGGGCCGGGGTTCCTATTTGCATGATTTTTCCGTCCTGCATGAGCGCTACCCGGTCGCAAAGCGAAGCTTCGTCCATGTATGGGGTAGATACCAGTATGGCAATGTCCTTCTCTTTTATGCCCTTCAGCATTTCCCAGAATTCACGCCTCGATACCGCATCTACGCCCGTTGTGGGCTCGTCGAGTATTAGCACCGAGGGTTTGTGTATGAGAGAACAGGATAAAGCCAGTTTTTGTTTCATCCCACCTGAGAGTGCTCCTGCCCTTCGGTTTTTGAATGGTTCTATTTGCGAATAAATGGGACGGATGAGCTCATAATTTTCTTCGATGGTAGTGCCAAATATGGTTGCAAAAAACTTCAGATTTTCTTCTACTGTTAAATCTTGATACAGTGAGAATCTGCCGGGCATATACCCAATGATGCGGCGCACATTTTTGTATTGTTTGTGGCAGTCAAAACCTTCGACCATAGCCATGCCTTTGTCGGCAAGCAGCAGGGTAGTGATGATGCGAAGTATGGTTGTTTTTCCGGCACCATCGGGGCCTATGAGGCCTACCAGTTCGCCACGCTTCACGCTGAGCGATATGTTGCTTATTCCCTCCCCGTTGGCGTAGGTCTTGCTCACATCGTCGATATGTATGGAAATGCTTTCCATGTTTTATTCTTGTTCTGTTGTGTCGAATACTACTTCGCCGGGCATGCCATTTTTCAGGGTGCCATCGTTTTTCACATCTATCAGTATGGCATATACCATATTCACGCGCTCATCTTTGGTTTGTATTATTTTTGGGGTAAATTCTGCTTCGGGGCTTACCCATGCAATTTTTCCGCC
>JAIFMY010000199.1 GCA_020048155.1 Bacteroidota bacterium | reverse complement strand
GGTGACCAAATTCCAAAATTGTCGCCAGTATTTATGAGCGAAAAGTCGGGTTCAACATGCGTTACAGGTATATCAAATAAGTATTGGTAATACCCTTCCGCCTTAATCCTGAAATTTTGGTTTAGCATGAAATCGTACCCCAATACAGATTGATGCGATTTTGAAAGCCCCAGATTCTCATTCAATCTTTTATAGCTTCCATCTGAGAGTTGAACTTGAGTAAAATAGTGTACTCGGCCTTGTGCCTGACTGTGCAAACCGTATCCAGCACTTAAATTACTTTTCGAATTCAACTGATATTTGAAGTTTACCCTGGGTTCAAAAGTAATCTCATCGCTCTGTTCTACATACTGGGTATAAATACCAGAATTTACGGTGAATATGTTACTGAACTTATGTTGCCACTGTGCATAAGCCCTAATAATAGGCATACTTCCTTCAAAATCAAAATTTCTTTGGTATGCCGGGGGGTTAGAGTTTGACTTAAGCATACTATCGAGATAGTTCATTTGGTAAATCTCATAAAAAACACCAGCGCCAATATTGTTTTTACTATCCAATTTTCGACGTAAGTGTGTTGAAAAAGCATACTTAGTTTCTTCAGCATCTGACGTATAAGCAAAATAATTAGAACTGGGAATAAGTTTAAAATTGGAGTCGTACCGCAAAGAATCTATATATGTATTGGCTCTGGAACCTTGCACAGATGCATAAGTATTCAGGCGTGTATTTTCGTTGATAATCAGTTGATGAGATAAACCCAATACAGCCATGTCGCTTCCAAAATCCAAATCAACCCCAGAGGAGTTGTAATTATTATCTGCATCATTGGGATCATTCTCACTATCATGCAGTTCGATATAACTTACTCCCCCCATTCCGAACATACTAAATCTACCAAAATTTTTAGTAGGAATATCTATTTTAAAGGTAATATCCTGATATTGAGGTATTGCAGCACCGGTTCCAAAATCGAAGCCAATGGCGCTCATAAGCCCAAGTGTGGAGTATCTATAATTTACTAAAAAAGTGGCAGGACTACCTTTCT
Source organism: Bacteroidota bacterium (assembly GCA_020048155.1). Taxonomy (GTDB): domain Bacteria; phylum Bacteroidota; class Bacteroidia; order Bacteroidales; family DYOH01; genus JAIFMY01. Next base: position 6,334 of record JAIFMY010000199.1, on the reverse strand, counting down.
TGAAAGGTCCCTCAGCTCCCAACTCAAAGCCATTGAAACCCACTTGACCTACAAACTCATGTTTGTAAGCGTTGCCAGTGCGCATTTTCAAATCGAATACACCCGACATGGCATTTCCGTACTCGGCCGGAAAAGCAGATGTAAAAAAATCGGAACGTGTAAGCAAATTATTGTTAAGCATACTCACAGGTCCTCCGGTTGTACCAGCAGCTCCAAAATGATTGGGATTAGGAATTTCAATGCCATCAATACGCCAAAGCAATCCGGCGGGCGAATTTCCTCTGATGATGATGTCGTTGCGCGAATCGTTGGTCATAGTTACACCCGCAAAATTAGAAGCCATACGCGATGGGTCGCCCAAGCTGCCCGCATACCTCTCAGTTTCTTCAACCGAAAAAGACCTTGCGCTCACACTGGTCATTTTATTGATAGTCTCACTTTTGCGTATATCACCTATAATAACTATTTCTTCGGTAGTAATTGCATTCTCTTCCAACTCAAGCTTCAGAACAAGCTCTTTGCCGCTATTGAGAAGCACTTGCCTCAATTGGGCAGGCAAATAACCTATATAAGTTGCTTCTAAATTAATTCTTCCAGTAGGCACATTCTTAATCTCGAAGTTTCCATTTGCATCTGTACTGGTTCCTAATATTGGTTGAGTTCCCAGAACTACAATATTGGCGCCAGCTAATGGTGATTGCGAGGTTTTATCAACAATGGTTCCCCTGATGGTTTGAGTATATTGTTGTGCATGCATGGCTAACATATAGCCCCAGAAAAATAATGTAAGTAAAATTGCTTTTTTCATGTTTGAGGTATTTTAGAACAAAAAAACAAACATTTTATTGCATATAAAATAGTTTGGCGACCAACTGAACAAAAACGAAGATGAGATTCAAAAGTGCGCGCATGAGTTAATCAATAGCCAATGCTTTATGCTATACTTGTAAACTTACATTACAGTATTTAATCTTAGAATGCATAATTGAGACGCAATTGCAAAGCCCGTGAAAGCCCGGGAAGAGGTGCATGCTGGCCTTTATATGGTTGCAAGAACAATTCCTTTTCATCTAATAAATTTGAAACACCTATATTAAAAGCCATTTTATCAATCAATACGTTGTTCAGATTTATAAATACCCCCACGAAGTACTGCGACTTATATTCAGTCAATACATCAACTTTCAGGTCGTTCAGAGCTGAGTATGCAAATCTCTTGCCTATAACCGAAGTTTTAGCAGAAATACTAATTTTGGAATTGAGTTTATAATCAGCAAAAATATTGAACTTATGTGGTGCAAATCCGAGAAAGTAATTATCATAACCCGGCACCAAAAAATTCTGAGCTTCTCTTTTGGTTGCATTATAGTAAGCGTAGTTCAGAATAAGCGTAAGATTATCGTTTTTTTGTTTTAGCTCTACCTCACCCCCATGCGTTCCAAGCTTACCTTTATTCATGTACGTACCAACACCCGATGAAGCATCTCTTCCATAAATAATTATTTTATCAAAAACCACATTAAACACATTGAGGGTTATATACGCAATGTCTCCAAGTTTTAGCCCTGCTTCCACCTCATAGTTAGTTGCCTTTTCGGGCACAATGCCAGGAACGCCATCGGGCACACGCTGCGGTATTATACCCCCAGGTATTCTGAATGATTGGCTCAGCATAAATTTGAGATGGTAAGAATTTTTTACCCGGGTAAATCCGATACGCGGCACAAACGCACTTCCATACTCTGTAGAATAATCATATCGCATGCCCAAAGTTATATTTGCATGAATGCCATTATAAGTATATTGATTGTAAAATGCATAATTACCATAATTTATCTCAGTCTGATTTTTTTTGTACAACTCTTCATATGGCTCTTTATCATTAGACATGCCTAATATTGAATTATTATACTCAATTCCTGAAACCAAATCAGTTTTTCGATTTATCTTCCAAAAAGCACTCACACCGCCCCAGGTTTTATTCACAGTTTTGGTACAAGCATATTCCAAATCTGGAATATCAGTATTCCAGGGAGTTTGATATTTATACTGCAATTGGGGCACGATTTTCAGTTTTTCACTTACTTTCCACTCGTACTGCATAAGTGCACTGTATTGATCGAAAGTTTCAGTTATGGGTAAAAAAGAGTTTTCACCCCATACATCAATCATTTCAAAGCTATATAAATCGATCATGGAGCGCAGTGTAAACCCTTTATAGTTCAAATGAACATTCATGTTATATGACGAAATATCAGTGACATCTTTCATTAAAATACCATTTCCGTAGTAATCAATATTGGTATGCTGGCTTCTGACACCTGCAGAAGCAACAGCAGTAATACCAAAATGCAAATTGTTTCGTTTGCGGCCAAAACCTGCATTTAAATTGCGGTGCGAAAAAGTCTGGCTCATTTGTGAGTATTGTGCTCCCGAATACCCCCCATTGAGCGATGCAGTTTTGGTAATAATATTTATAACGCCCAAACCGGCATAACCACCATATATAGCTGACCCTGGGCCACGCACTATTTCAATGCGATCTATATTTTCGACCTGATAATGATTTCCGAACAAAGTATTCGAAAACAAATCCTCATTGCATTCCATTCCATCTATGAGCAAGAGTATTTTCCCTTCATGTGCCCAGATGCCGCGCATACCTATTCCAACCACTCCCTCAACATCGACCCCAAACTCAAACCCCGGAACCAACAATTTGAGCACATCAGCTAGATCGCGTGCGCCTGAATGAATAATATCATCGTGCTGAATAAGAGTCATCACCCCAGCGGTTTCTCTTATGGAAGAGCCTTTAATGTCGGCTGTAAATACCTCGAGATTCAAAAGTTGCGCCAGGGTAAAATCAGATAGATTGAGGCTATCGGTTTGGGCCTGACTCATGTTGGAAAAAATAGGAAGAAACGCTGTAAGAAATGCGATAACTTTTAGGTATTTTTTATATGTATTCATGATTCGCAGAATAAGTGCATCATTATGTACCAGATCTATATTTCTAATCCACCATAAAAGATGGATTCAAAAAACGAGTTCAGCCTGCCCTTGTCTTACAATCTCAAAATCGCCCGAAGTACAATCGACAATAGTAGAAGCAAATATATTGCCAAACCCGCCATCAATGACCATATCCACCAAATTCTCATAGCGTTCGTAAATGAGTTCGGGGTCAGTGATGTACTCTTGCATATCATTGTCTTCGCGTACAGAGGTGGTAAGAATGGCATTTCCGAGCATACGCACTATTTCTCGCGGTATCAGATTGTCGGGCACCCGTATTCCCACGGTTTTCTTTTTATTTTGAAGCAGCTTGGGTACATTGCTACTAGCATTAAGAATAAATGTAAATGGCCCCGGAAGGTTTTTTTTCATCATCTTAAAAACGTCATTGGGTACTTGGCGGGCATACCTGCTCAAATCGCTCAGGTCGTAGCATATAAAAGAGAAATCGGCTGTATTCGGATCTTTGCCTTTGATTTGAGCCAATCTGTGAATGGCTTTTGGGTGTTGTATATCGCAACCAATGGCATACACTGTATCGGTAGGATATATGACCAACCCACCACGCTGTATGATGTCTACAGCCATTTGCATGAGCCTGTCGGTGGGGTTATCCGGATGTATGCGTACTAACATGAAAGTAAAGGTATATGAAATAGATACCCGTACAAAGATATTTAAAATACAATGTTTTTACAAGAGACGGTAGTTATTTTGGAAAATATGAATGGCCGCTTAACACAGAGATATTCATTTAGACATAAAACACTCTATGTAAAACAGCCATTCAGAAAATACTAAGAAAAACTATGCTTTGGCAGAATGCGTATGCATGTAACCTTTGAAACCGTAGTATGCTATGTAAGCGTAGCACAATACAGTAATAAGGAATGCATGCTGTATACCCATAGTATCGGCCAGATATCCCATGAGCAAAGGTACAATGGCACCACCCACAATGGCAGCGCAAAGTATGCCTGAACCTTGTCCGGTATGCTCACCTAGGCCGTCGATAGCAAGCGTAAATATGGTAGGGAACATGATAGAGTTAAACAGACCAACTGCAATGAGAGTCCACATAGCTACATGGCCCGTAAACAAAACAGTTGAAGCCACAAGTACCACATTTGCAAGTGCAAAAACCGCCAATGTACGTGCAGGTTTGTTTACACCAATTTTGAATGCCACCACATTGAGGGCAATGAAAATAAGGAATATAGCTGCCAAGTGTATTTCTTTGGATAAATACCAAGCGAGTAAAAACCCGAAAGCAACTATAAGTACCAAGTAGCACCACCCCAATATAAGGCTACATATTTTGCAGCTTCAGACTCGGTAAGACCAGCAATAAAATCTTCTCCAAAAAAGTTTATCATAAAACTGCCTATAGAAACCTCAGCTCCTACATACAGGAATATGGCTCCAGCGCCCAGCACCAAATGACGATATCCCCATGCACTTCCACTTTTTACAGTATCGTCTGAGGCGTTTTCGATTACTGGAAGTTTGATGAACATAAAAAAGGCAGCAATGGCAAACAAAGCCAGGGCAATGCCTATATAAGGTCCCTGAACAGTAGCAGCTTCAGCTTGTGCACCTTCACCATTACTCAATATCAGAAATGCACCAAAAACAGGAGCTATGGTTGTTCCCAATGAATTGAAAGCCTGTGTCATATTTAAACGGCTACTAGCAGTTTCGGGAGTACCCAATATAGCAACAAACGGATTGGCCGCCACCTGCAAAAGGGTAATACCAGAGGCAAGTACAAAGAAGCCCGCTAAAAAGAAAGTATAACTTTCCATTCCGGCTGCTGGATAAAACATGAGAGCACCTACACCAGTAACTGTAAGACCAACCACAATACCGTTTTTATATCCAATGCGCTCTACCACCCAACCGGAAGGGAGCGACATAAGCGCATAAGCCCCGAAGAAAGTAAATTGAATGAGCATAGTTTGCGTATAACTCATTTCAAAAATAGCTTTCAGATGGGGAATAAGAATATCATTCATGCATGTAATGAAGCCCCACATGAAAAACAAGGAAGTAAGAATAGTTAGAGGTACAGCATAATTACCCTTGCCACCGGAGTGCGCAAAGTTTGATGTACCTGTTGTAGGTGAACTTGCCATAGTTTATAATTATTTATTGTGTATTAATTTTTGTGTGAAAATAACAATCTTTTCAGAATTAGTCAATTTTACAAGATAAAAACCATTGTGTAAATAGTTTGGTACATTTACTTGTAGTGCATCACCCTTTATAAGTTCTGAAAAAATGGTACGTCCGGTCATATCGCTAAGTTCAAGCAGGCAGCCATTACATTGCTTATCCAATTGCAAAGTCTGTTGGAAGGGGTTGGGGAATATTTTATAATCTCCGTGTGTTTTCAAGTCCCGAATGCCAACTGAAGCATCATAAGCGGTAAAAGCTACATCGTTTATCCACAGAGAATCAGAAGCATTGTTGGTACCATAAAATCCAAAGTTAACGTATACCCTCATTCCGAGTATTTTTCCCTTATTTACAATTTTTCCATATTCGGGCGACGACGACACCCAACTTTTATCAAAATTGTATTTGTAGGTATTGAAATTGCCATCAGAGATAACAGGATATAGCATAAATACTTTGCTGCTGTTGGTCTCAGTTCCGTACACATCTATGAGGTCAATTCTGGAAACCACAGAACCGCTTTTGTTGTAAGTTTTCAACTTCACGAGCATTTGCTCATGGTTATTGAGGTCAATGGGTTTCTGAAAAATAATTTTTGCGTTTGGCCACAAAGCTTTGTCTGCCACCTGATAATTAATTTGCAGCGCTCCACCGGTTTCCTTCAATTCAACTATATTGCCAGGTTTATTATCTATAAGTATTTCGGGCAAAACACCATCATTGTAATTGTCTACCACAAAAGTATCCACAGTAGGCGCTATGATAGTGCGCACCATGGTTTCAGAATTGTATTTATTGCTCAGCAGCGATACTTCAAGCTCCACTTTGCCATCGCTATTTCCCCAGTTTACAAATATTCGAGGCTCACCTTGGCCCGACACTATGGTGGCATCAGAGGGCACTTTCCAGGTATAATTTGCATTTTCAATGGCTTGCACTTTGTATTCCAAAGATTGTTGGCCCTCTTTTACAAATTGCTCACCTTCAATATTTAGCCCTTCCAGGCGTTTGTATACCCTTACATAATCTATGGCCATGGTGGCAGGAAAAATAGTTTCGTCCACACCTTCGGCTCCTCCCCAGTTGCCCCCTACAGCTATGTTGAGCAGCAGATGAAAACGCTTATCAAAAGGCCATT
>JAIFMY010000016.1 GCA_020048155.1 Bacteroidota bacterium | reverse complement strand
TTCCGGGAACATCGAGACACGCATTTATCAGATTGGCTGTACCGAGCGAATTTATTTTATTAATGCCCTTAGATTTTCGTTTATCAAAACTCACAAAACCTGCAGTATGATACACTTGCTTTACTCCAACCAAAATATTTTCGAGATACTCCAGGTCGAGCAAATCACCTACACTCCATTCCAAACGGGTAGCAGCTGCGTCTTGCGCACCATCATACAAGCCGAGAATATAATTGAATTGGGCAAAAGATGAGGTTTTCCGGTGCATGGCTTTTACACTCTCTCCTTGCTGCAACAAATGCGCAACCAAATGTGCACCTAAAAAACCAGTTGCGCCAGTTACAAAGACCATAATTTTAAATATTTAGAAAATGCCTGAAATGAAAGTACTATTAATTAAAACCCGGTGAATACATTGAGTTTTGTTTTTGCAAAAGTGAGTTCAATGTATGCACCGGGCAGAAAATATGCTAGAAAACTGCGAATGCAGTAGTCCTATTAATCAGAATATTAAACCAAACCGAATTCTTTACGCAATGTGTCTACGAAATCGAGTTTTTCCCATGGAAAAAATTCAACCATGCGTTTTCCGGCTTTTCCATTTTCAAATACTTCTACCTCAGCTTTGTAAGGCTGGCGTCCCATGTGGCCATAAGATGCAGTAGGTAAATAAATAGGCTGTTTCAAACCTAAACGTCTGATAATCATACCAGGACGCAGGTCAAATACCTTAGCAAGTTTTTGTGCAATTTCGGAATCGGAACATACAGTACCATCGGCTTTGCGGGCTTTGGTTGTGCCGTATGTATGCACATACAAGCCCATAGGCTCAGCTACACCAATGGCGTATGCCACTTGTACCAATATTTCGGTTGCCAAACCGGCCGCTACACAGTTTTTGGCAATATGGCGCATTGCATAAGCTGCAGAACGATCTACTTTAGAAGGATCTTTACCAGAGAAAGCACCACCACCGTGTGCACCTTTTCCGCCATAAGTATCTACAATGATTTTACGACCAGTCAGGCCGGTATCACCGTGAGGGCCACCAATTACAAATTTCCCAGTTGGATTTACAAACAGTTTATATCCCCTTTCGAAATATTGAGCTACTTGTTTTGGCAATTTCGCAATTACACGTGGTATAAGTATATCCTGCACATCTTTACGAATTTGGGCAAGCATTTTCTCATCCGCTTCTTTGTGTGCATCAGTACTAGTGCCGGCAGGTTTTACAAAATCGTCGTGCTGGGTCGATATTACTATGGTTTCTACTTTTGTAGGTTTACCCTCCAGATTGTACTCCATAGTTACCTGCGATTTCGCATCAGGACGAAGATAAGTCATGTATTTGCCTTCGCGTCTTATTTCCGAAAGCTCGATAAGCAATTTGTGCGACAAATCAAGTGGCAAAGGCATATAACTGTCAGTATGATCAACAGCATAGCCAAACATCATACCTTGGTCACCTGCTCCCTGTGTCTCATCAGATTCGCGTTCTACACCACGGTTTATATCTGCCGATTGCTCATGAATGCTTGAAATAACACCGCATGAAGAACCATCAAACATGTATTCGGCTTTGGTGTATCCAATTTCGTTGATAACGCGGCGGGCAACTTGTTGCACATCGACATATGCATTGGTTTTTACCTCGCCACTCAAAACAGCTAACCCAGTAGTAACTAAGGTCTCACATGCAACTTTTGAATCGGAATCACGACGTAAAAATTCGTCGAGCAATGCATCGGATATCTGATCGGCTACCTTGTCGGGATGACCTTCAGAAACCGATTCTGAAGTAAATAGATATGACATAAAATACTGATTTTGACTTATTAAATTCTAATTGATTGTACAAATGTATACAGTTTGTTAGTTCATTACAAATTTATTTCGTCAGCTGGTGAAAAAGCTCTTCCATTTTGTATTCCTGCTTGTGTATACCCAGCAAAGGGTTATTTGTTCTGACTGCAAACTCAAATATATGGTTTCGTATATCGCTTCCGGGCTTTACATTTAGTTGATATGATTTGTCTTGCAAGGGTTTCGCTGACTCTACATTGGGCAAACTGATAAAATCGTTTATTTGAACTAGTTTTTCAAATTCAACAACGTATATATCAGTATTAGTGTTAGTTACTAAATTTACTGTATAATCATCCGCAACAACTTTCCCCTTGTTGAGTATGATTACACGCTCGCAAATGGCTTCAACCTCTTGCATGAGGTGGGTACTCAATAAAATGATTTTCGATTTTCCCAATTCCTTTATCAACTGCCGAATTTCTATAATCTGGTTTGGGTCAAGTCCGGTGGTTGGCTCATCGAGTATAAGTATCTCAGGATCATGTATAATAGCTTGAGCTATACCCACACGTTGCTTATATCCTTTTGACAGAGCTTGTATTTTTTTGTGCGCTTCATGTGTGAGTCCTGTAAGCTCTATTACCTCCTCAATCCTATGCTCGTTTCTAGTTATCTTTTCATAAAATCGCAACGAGTGCTCCAGATATTCACGAACATACATATCGGTATAAAGAGGATTGTTTTCTGGCAAATAGCCCATTTGCTTACTTATTTCCTGCCGGTTTCCTTCTACATTTTTACCCATTACCTCCACTACTCCTTCTGTGGCAGATACAAGGTTCATGATTATCTTCATCATGGTAGATTTTCCTGCTCCATTAGGTCCCAAAAAACCTATAACTCCTTTATCAGTAATACTAAAGCTTACACCATCGAGTGCTCTCTGCTGATTATAAAGTTTGCTAATATTGCTGGCTCTAATTGACATAATTGTTTTAATATTAGTGCCCTAAAGATAATTGGTTTTTAGACATTCATAGGTTTTTCTTCTCGGCAGTTTATCGAAAGATAACAATGTTTAACTTTTCTCTTTCAGCTGCTTACCTATTGCCAAAAATTGAGCTCAGTTCCTTAGCTTATTATATTGAACTATAACTAGAAAGTAAGACCTTACACTGCTCTACCCTACTTCGAACTATTTCATTAATCATCTCATTTGCAAGTAGTTCCAATTGTGTATAGTATGTTTCTGCTAGGATTGTTTAGACCCAACATATTACAAACACCTATTCTAAAACAATCCGAATGTGGAAAAACTGTTTGATTGCTCACTTCCTAAAATTTTACTTTCCATGCACCAGAGTAAGAAAATGTTTTGTGATAAACAAAGACATACGTTAAGCAGAAATTGAATCTTCATACTCAATTCAAAATTTTCTATAATAATATTATTCAATATTTTAATGCATATTATTTCAACTCATAGTTTATATAAATTTTAAGACAAAAAACGTATTTATACGCGAATAATAAAGCGTAAAATGTAAATTCCAACGCATCTTTCAACCTATAAATGCAACGGAATGCAGCAAATCGATCATAAGCAGCAAATGTATTAAAAATTAGTTCAACATATTGATTGTATGTATTTTAAGCCAGTAACTTGATATTTGGTATATGATCTTGGCTTTAAAATGAATCATACAAAATTTATCTTCCGGGTTGTCGGATAATGAATCTTAAGTTTGTACAAGAAGGGTAGGGTAGGGATAACAATTGTACTGGTAGAATAAACATAATAGTAGTATATTCAATTGCCCTATAAATATTTGAGTATTTTTAGTAAAGTAATACTTAATGCAATTTTTATTGCTTACAACTATTTAATTTTAACAGAAATAATCTATCTTTGCAACTGGCATATTATTATTTGCTTCCTAAAAGCTATATGGAAGAGAGTAAAATGCGTTGAGCAACTGAATTTTTTCATTTGCTTTGTTTAGGGTTAAAAAAAATGGCATTGTTTGTGCAATAAATTATATTTAGTATACATTTGTTCAATTTTTATAATTTCTCTAAAAGTTTGTATATTTACCCTAATTTTCTTAACCTATAGAATAATGAAAAGGCATTTGCTGACATTGTTTCTCACGTTTTACTCTATATTTCATGCACTATCGGCAGAAATCACGATCGAAGGTATCTTTAATGGTGAGAATATATACATCATGAATCCTTTTGCTGCTACAGGTGTGGGATTCTGTATATATGAAGTCACCGTAAACGGTCAAACAGTGACTGATGAAATAAATTCTAGTGCTTTTGAAGTAGATCTTTCAGTTTTTCAACTCAAAAGTGGTGATCAGTTGGTAGTGGTAATAAAACACAAAAGTGGATGTACCCCAAAAGTAATCAACCCTGAAGTACTGAATCCGAGAAGTACATTTACAGTAACTAATATAACTGTAGACAAAACAGGAGTTCTAAAATGGACAACAATCGAAGAAAACGGTTCGCTTCCATTTACAGTAGAGCAATTTAAGTGGAATAAATGGGTGAAGGTAGATGTGATACAAGGCAAAGGCAAACCTTCAAAATCGGATTATACTTGTACAGTTAACCTACATAGTGGTGAAAATCGTTTCAGAGTAAAACAGATAGACTACAGCAAGCGTCCCAGGTATTCGCTCGAAGCCTCATTTAATAACCGTATTATGGCTAAAGTTACTTTTTCTCCCTCCAAACCTAAAAATGAGATCGTCTTTTCGGCTGATACAGCCTTTGAAATATATGATTTTTATGGTAAGTTGAGGAAAAAAGGTTTTGGTAAAACAATAAATATTACCGATTTAGAAAACGGTGATTATTTCATGAACTTTGATAACGAAACTGCAAAATTTTCGAAAAAATAGATAAATCCTTGTTGTATAATATATTGAGGATATAATACACAAAAGCATGATTTTACGTAATCATGCTTTTCTTTTTTCTATGAAATCTGCATTTTTTTGCATCTGCAAATTTGGCTAAAAACCTAAAAGACAATTTTCTATCGCAATTTTAAGCTCATCAAGTTTTATTGGCTTCAGCATGATGGCGGCAACGCCCAAATCTCTGGCTATGTTGAGATGCGTGTTCGCATTTAGCCTTCCACCTCCAGATATTGCTATTACTCTAATACTCGGATAGTTTCTTTTAATCTCCAAAATGACTTCAATCCCATTTCTTTCAGGCATGATGATGTCAGTAACCACAACATCCGGGGTATATTTTTTCAACAATCGTATGGCATGGCTGCCATCTTCAGCTGCTACCACATCGTATCCTTCGCGAGCCAATGCTAAGCTTAGGGTTTTTCTGGTTATAATTTCATCGTCGACCAATAATATCTTAATCATCCGGCACTAAATTGTATTGCACTAATGTAACGCTAAATTACTATAAAAAAAACGAATTTTTTATGATTTTTGCCTGATTCATTGGTTTTGGTTAAGTTGGATGATACTACTCAAATTATATTAAGATGTTCAAGCTTAATTCAACCAGTTTTTGCATACTTCATTTATGCTAATAGTATGTTGCTTATAAATTTTGTTAATATAAAATCGCATACAGGTATTTATTGCTAGATTTACCGATAAGTTAGATACTTAATTAAACCAGTACCCACATGATTAACAACATATATCAGTTTTCAAACAAAAGCATTAAGGGAGAAAACATAGAACTTAGCCAATACCGTGGCAAAGTATTGCTGATAGTAAATACTGCCAGCCAATGTGGATTCACACCTCAATATGAAGGTTTAGAGGAACTTTATAGAAAATATAAATCAGAAGGCTTCGAAATATTGGCTTTTCCTTCAAATCAATTTGCGAATCAAGAACCTGGAGATGATGAGTCTATATATTCTTTCTGCTCAACCAATTATCATGTAAGTTTCCAGTTGTTTTCAAAAGTAGAAGTGAATGGAACATCTGCCGATCCTTTGTATAAATTTCTTAAAAATTCGATTTCCGGTTCCTTAGGTAGCACTTCCATTAAATGGAATTTTACAAAGTTTCTGATAAACAGAGAAGGTAGACCTTTAAAAAGATATAGTCCCATGACTACACCTGCCTTCATAGAAGCCGATGTGGTGAAATTATTGAAAGGTGAGTCTTCTCTCTGATTTTCAGAATAATTCCTGTTGATAAGGATCTGAAAATCTGGTCTTCCCCAAGTGACGGTATGCTTTATCAGTTACTTCGCGTCCGCGTGGTGTACGTACCATAAAACCCTCTTGTATGAGATACGGCTCGTATACTTCTTCAATAGTGCCAGCATCTTCTCCAACTGCAGTTGATATGGTGGTAAGTCCAACCGGTCCGCCTTTGAATTTATCAATTATGGTATTTAGTATTTTATTATCCATCTCATCCAATCCGTACATGTCTATATTCAATGCATTGAGAGCATAATTGGTAATTTCAATCTCTATAGTACCATTGCCTTTTACCTGTGCAAAATCACGTACCCTGCGCAGCAGCGAATTGGCGATTCTCGGGGTGCCTCGGCTACGTCGGGCTATTTCCCAGGCTGCGGTATCATCGATGGGAATATCTAGCAGGCCGCTGCTTCTTTTTATAATGTTTGAAAGTGTATGGGCATCATAGTACTGTAAGTGTGCTTTTATACCAAATCTGGCTCTTAAAGGACTAGTGAGCAAACCGCTGCGTGTGGTTGCACCTACAAGTGTAAACGGATTGAGTGCGAGCTGCACCGATCTTGCACTTGGGCCTTTATCTATCAAAATATCAATCCTGTAATCTTCCATTGCAGAATACAAGTATTCTTCTACAATTGGACTTAACCTATGTATTTCATCAATAAAAAGTATATCGTTGGTTTCCAAATTTGTAAGCAAACCCGCTAAATCGCCCGGTTTATCTAATACCGGGCCGCTGGTTATTTTCATACCTACCCCCAACTCATTGGCAATGATTGCGGATAGGGTAGTTTTACCAAGCCCGGGAGGCCCATGTAATAAAACATGATCTAACGGCTCACCACGCATTTTGGCAGCTTTAACGAATACTTTAAGGTTATCCAGTATCTGGCTCTGGCCACTAAAATCGTTAAATGCAGCAGGTCTCAAACTCTTTTCATAATCGTTGTCCTGGTTATGAGCAGCTTTGTGTATATCCATGTCTTTCATGCCATTGGGTGCTATTTGTCCGTTCATTTTAGTTTCTGCCCATCTATTTTTATTTCTTCATCATTCTTATAGTCAATGGTTGTGGTTACTATTCCCTCGGGCGAGTAGTATTTCCAAGATTTTTCCTTTCTGCCAACTATGTAGTAATGCTCTTCTTTTACCATACCATTTGGATAGTAATATATTTGCTTTCCATCAGGTTCGCCATCCGAAAACTTTCCTTCGAACCACAAGATATCTGAAAGGGTATAGTATTTCCAAAGACCATTGCGGTAATCTTCGCTAAAATTTCCAACAAGCTTATTCTGAGCCACTACCAGTAACCATTCGCCTTCTTTCATTCCATTCTCATAATAGCCTTTAGCAATAATATTCCCTTTTTCATCATATTCAGCATAGTCACCGTTTTCAATTCCATCTTCAAAATACTCTTCACGTGCAAGCTGGCCATTGGGGTAGTACCATTTCCATTCTCCATCAGGTTTACCGTTTACATACTTTCCATCCTGTTCTAATTTTCCGTTCGGGTAATAAAATTTCCAGGCCCCAGTGCGCTTATCATTTTTGTATACACCTTCGGCGCGGGTATTACCGTCGCTGAATAAATCTTTCCAACTGCCTTGTTTCTTACCTGCAATATCCACAATACCCAAAGATTGTTTTACACCTAGACTATCAAATACGAAACTTTCAGTTATCACTCCGGTAGTGTCAAAAGTTCGGTGTATGCCTACCGGAATTTCATTCATGTAACTACCTGAAATATAAATTTTGCCGTCGGGGTAATGAGTATCTTTTATAATGATATTATCCCTTGTTTCATTGGCCTGAGCATCTGTAAGCAATTCTCCCATTTTATATTTTTCTGTGCGCGTAAGTTTGCCATTGTCATCGTAAAACTTACGCATCCCATCTAATTTACCGTCAATGTAGAACTCTTCAATTATCAACTGTCTGTTTTCACCAAAATATTTCCAAATGCCTTGTTTTATGCCTAACTGATCAGTCCGGTTTATCTTTTCAATATCAGTAAGTTGATCGTAATGATATTTTTTGATTGAAATAATAACCCCCTGCTGATTGTATTCTTTGGAGTATCCATGTTTTTTGCCCTCTACAAACATCACTTCAGATTTTATCTGACCATCATAGAAAAAGTATAAAGCCATTCCACTTTTTACGTCCGATATATACATTTCTCTGGCTGATATATAATTGAGGTGTTTACCGTGCGTAGTAATAGTATCGTATTGAAAGTAAAAACCGTTCTTTTTTCCATTGAGATACGAAATCTTTTCAGTAGTATCACCCATTTCAGAATAAAACACCCAAGTACTATCTAACTGAAAAGCAGTGCGAATTCCGATAGATTTCAAACGACCGGTGGTATAGTAAGTTTTCCACAAACCATCAGGCTTACCCTGACGCATATTCCCTTCCGAGGATTTTACATTGTTGGGATAATAGAATACATTATATCCATCCGGATTGACTTTAGGCTGGGCCTGAATACTGTAAATTGCAAGAAAAACAAATGTAAATACAAGTAAGTATTTCATAATGTACGTCTGAATATTTTATAATCCTAGTTGTTCTGATATTTCGAGCATGCGTTTGATAGGGTGGTATGCCTTTTTGCTCAATTGTTCGTCCAATATTACTTCGGGCAGCTCATGCACCAATGTATTGTAAACTTTTTCCATGGTATTCAATTTCATAAAATTGCAATCATTGCAAGCGCAAGTCGAATCTTCCGGTGGCGCTGGTATAAAATATTTATTCGGATTGCTCAAACGCATCTGGTGCAAGATACCCGATTCGGTAGCTATGATATATTTCTGTGCTTCATTGGTTTGGCTGAACTTAAGCAATGCACTTGTACTGCCAATGTAATCTGCTAGCAGCAAAACCGGTTTGTTGCATTCTGGATGCGCAAGAATCAATGCATCGGGATGCTCGTTTTTAAGCTCTAGGATGCGTTCTAATGAGAATTGTTGATGAACATGGCATGCACCATCCCAAATCTCCATATCTCTTCCTGTAACGCTACTAATGTAGTTTCCCAAATTCTTGTCGGGCGCAAATACAATTTTCTGATCTATAGGTAGGCTTTGTACTATTTGCACCGCATTGCTAGATGTGCATATAATATCTGTAAGAGCTTTTATATCAGCTGTAGTATTGATATATGAAATAACTATATGGTCTGGATAATTTTGAAGAAACTCTGAAAAACCTGTGGCTGGACATGAGTCAGCCAGGCTGCAGCCTGCGTTCAAATCAGGTAGTAGTACCTTTTTGCTAGGATTAAGAATTTTGGCGGTTTCGGCCATGAAATGTACTCCCAAAAACAATATGATATCAGCTTGAGTGCTTGCCGCTTTTTGTGCCAGAGCCAGGCTGTCCCCTACAAAGTCGGAAATATCTTGTAACTCACCGTCTATGTAGTAATGTCCAAGAATCACAACGTTCTTTTCTTTCTTAAGGCGCAAGATTTCTTCTTTGTAGTTTACCTTTTGCAAGGCTGTAATTTTAACGTATCCGTATTCCCGGATTATATCATTAATATTATACATATAATTTATTAATTTAATATTAAAATAAATGGTAATGATGTTATGTTGTGAATTGTGTGTATTGCTAAGACAGCTTGTTGGTGCCTTTAAGTGTACACAAGTTATTAACGTGTTTTGTTGTCAGGAGGTATTGGTTTTATGATTATTAACATTTATTTGTGGGTTGTGATTTAGTTTACAAAGTTAGTTTTTTTTGTTCACTCCTTCTGTTAACTTGTCAGTAACTTGTTAGTAAGTATGTGTAAAATTATTGTTGTGTCTATTGGATTCTTCATTTCTGTTTGGCTTATAAAATTTGGTGGTTCGTCAAAATTTTCTTTTACTTTTTATTCATATACTTATTCACATATAATTCACATTCTTTTTACATAGGTTTAAACAGAATGTGAATTTATCATTTTCTTTTATACTTTTGTCTAAAATTATGTAAGTATGAAGGTTGCAATTGCTTGTGATCATGCAGGGTACAATACAAAGATTGTGCTAGTTTCGTACCTGACAAGTCTTGGTTCTGAAGTTCTCGATTTTGGTACGTACAACGAAGAAAGTGCCGATTATCCTGATTTTGCACATCCTATGGCTTATGCTGTAGAAAACGGAATGGCTGATTTTGGTGTTTCGTTGTGTGGTAGTGGCAATGGTATAAATATGACAGTGAACAAACATACTCGCATACGAGCTGCTCTCTGTTGGAATGTTGAAATTGCTACCTTAGCCAGATTGCACAATGATGCAAATATATGCAGTATTCCTGCTCGTTTTGTGGGCGTTGATGAAGCATTACGTATTTTAAAAGCTTTTCATTCTACTCAATTCGAAGGGGGTAGGCATATAGCCAGAGTCAATAAAATTCCTATAAACAACGCATTTTAAGTATGTTGATTAGTAGTACCTGTAAATATGCAATAAGAGCTGTAGTTTATCTGGCTCGTCACTATGAGCCTGATGTACGGATAGGTCTCAAACAAATAGCTTCAGATTTGGCCATTCCTCTTCCGTTTCTTGGCAAAATATTACAAACCCTTACCCGACATAAAATACTTTTTTCTACCAAAGGGCCTCACGGTGGATTCACACTAAGTAAGCATCCACGTGAAATTACTTTTTATGAGATTGTCGAAATTATTGATGGTACCGATGTTTTTCTCGAATGTCCTTTTGGGTTAGAAGCATGTCTTACTGACAGATTAAAGCAAAATGTATGTCCTTTGCACAGTAAAAGTAGCCCTGTGAGACACCAGCTTTATTTGTTGTTTAAAAACCAAAGTATTGGAGATGTATTAGAAGCTGATGGCGATAGCATTTCTCAATTGAATTATTAA
This sequence comes from Bacteroidota bacterium, assembly GCA_020048155.1. Taxonomy (GTDB): domain Bacteria; phylum Bacteroidota; class Bacteroidia; order Bacteroidales; family DYOH01; genus JAIFMY01. The sequence continues at coordinate 7,602 of JAIFMY010000016.1, read as the reverse complement.
CCATAAATTATGGCTGGTTTATATATTCATGTGCCTTTTTGCAAAACTATTTGCCATTATTGTGATTTTTATCGTATTACCGATAAAAAGTATTATGGGGACTACGTGTTGGCCTTAGTAAATGAGATCCAATCGCAAGCTGGTTTTATTCTAGAAAATACCATTGAAACACTTTATTTTGGGGGTGGTACTCCGAGTCAAATGCTTCCTAAGGATCTTGATATTATTTTACAATCTTTAACAAAATATGGCGTTGCTCGTGATTTGATAGAATTTACTTTTGAGATGAATCCCGATGATGTTACATCTGAGTATTTAATAGCTTTAAAGGGTCTTGGTGTTAATAGGATAAGTTTAGGGATACAATCGTTAGACGATACAATTCTCCGTTATCTGCATCGAAGGCACAATGCGCAATCCGCGCTGAAGGCCATCGAACTAATTCAAAGTTTTGAATGTTTTGAGATTAGCATAGATTTCATATATGGTATACCTGATTTAGATATTGGGATTTGGGAAGAAACACTTCACAGAGCTTTGTCACTGGGTGTAAATCATATTTCTGCTTATCATCTCACCATTGAGAATGATACCGTTTTTGGCAAAATGTATGAACAAGGTTTGCTTAAAGTTGTAGCCGAGGATGAATCTGTTTTACAGTTTGATACGCTTATGAAATTATGTAAGGTATCTGGGTATGAGCAATATGAGATTTCCAATTTTGCTAAGAACGGAAAATATGCTCAACACAATAGTTCATATTGGAACAATACTGAGTATATAGGTTTTGGTCCAGGTGCACACAGTTATATCGCAAATAACAGATTCTGGAATCTGTCGGATATTCATAAGTACATTGCCAATGGAAAAAGTGGTCAGTTTGTACGTGAATCTGAGGATTTAACTGATTTGGACAGATACCATGAATATATTATCACCAATTTGCGCACAAAATGGGGAATTAGTCTGAACCTAATGCTTGAACGATGGCCACAATATCAAAAAAATTTCTTAAATGCGCTTGAGAAGGGTTTTGCAGGTAATAGTTTATTTCAACAGAACGATCGTATTTCACTAACTCAATCTGGTATACTTATCAGCGATCATATTTTCAAAGAGTTTTTTGTGGCATAGCTAGTTTTATTACTTTTGAACAAATCTTACAATTATGTCAGTTTATATTAAAGAATTTGATTCTTCTAACGAAGAGCTTTACCAAATAGCCATGTCGATAAGATATGAGGTTTTTGTAAAGGAATTAGGTGTAGATGAATTTCTAGAACTTGATGAATATGATGTGGAATCAGTTCATTTGTTGGCTTTTCATGATGATATTCCTGTGGGTACAGCCCGTTTTCGTACTACCATGGAAGGTATTAAGCTTGAAAGGTTTTCCGTGTTGAAACCCTTTAGGAAACTTAAAATTGGTGAACTTTTGCTAGTTTCAATACTGAATAGAATATTGCCTACGCCTAAACTTATATATGCCCACGCCCAGAAAGATGCCGTTTCATTCTACGAAAAATATGATTTTCATGTTATCGGTGAAATGTTCTTCGAGGCCAACTTGCAACATTTTATGATGATTTATAATAAGAATAAATAGTTAAGTTTTGTGAATCCTCTTATAAAGAAACTTGCCGGACAAACTGCAGTATACGGTCTGAGTAGCATAGTTGGGCGTTTGCTCAACTATTTGCTGGTCCCGTATTATACCCGGTTATTCTTGCCCGATGAGTATGGTGTTATTACTGAAATATATAGCTATACTGGTATTGCTATTATAATGCTTACCTATGGTCTCGAAACCGGATACTTCAGGTTTGCAACCAACAATAAAGATGAAAGTTCACTATACCAGTCATTGCTCACTTCTTTGGCTTTGAGTGGTCTTATATTCGTTTCTATCATTTTTGTTTTTCAAAGCAGCATTAATACTGGTATTGGGCTTCCGTCTGATAATTACTTTGTTCTTATAATGGCACTTACTGTTTCCTTCGATGCTTTTTTGGCTCTGCCTTTTGCTCGTTTACGGCATTTGTCTAAAGCTTTTCATTTTGCTTCGTTCAAGTTATTCGGTATTTTGCTTAATATTGGCCTCAATGTATTGTTTTACGAAACTGACTTAGGTGAATATTTAGGTTTAAGTACTTATTTCTCTGGTGTTGGTTATGTTTTTTTGAGCAATTTTGTAAGTACCATACTCACTTTGGTAGCTATGTTATCTTATATTGAGCTTTTTCGTAAGTTCGATTTTAAATTGCTTCGCACTGTGCTGCAATATTCTTATCCCATATTATTTTTGGGTTTGGCTGGTATGGTGAACGAATCTGGTGATAAAATTCTTTTGAAGTATATTCTGGGCTACACAGGTGATTTTTCCGATAAGCAAATTATGCATGAGTTGGGTATTTATGGGGCAAATTTTAAGATAGCCATTTTCATGATGCTTTTTATTCAAGCCTTTCGTTTTGCTGCCGATCCTTTCTTCTTCAAAAATAGTGGAGGTGCAAATAACAAAACTCTGTATGCAAGTGTTATGCATTACTTTGTATTCACAGGAGGTCTGGTATTTCTGGGAATTATCACATTTATGCATTTTATAAAAGGTTTTATTAGCAGCAGTTATCATGAGGGGCTTGCAATTGTACCCATTTTGCTAGTTGCTAAGTGGGTATACGGCATTGTATTCAGTATGTCGTTTTGGTACAAGCTCACTGATAGAACCATTTATGGGCTCTATATTACGCTTGTTGGTTCGGCTGTTACGCTTATTGGTTCTTTGCTGGTCATACCTTACTTTGGTTATGTTGGACTTTCTTATGTTATTCTTGCTTCGTATTCCGCTATGGCTGGCTTATCTTATTATTATGGACAAAAATATTTTCCGGTACCTTATAACAAGCGACTTATCATCGTTCTGGTTATAGTACCAATAATTCTATATATGCTTATCAATTACCTTTCAGTTAATACTTTAGATTTTATCCTTCCAGGTATTATTTCCATGATTGCATATGTAGGTTTCGCTTATTATATCAACAAAAATTGGAATGCTAGAAAACATGAAAGTTAAAATTGTAAATAGATCTGATAATGCTCTTCCTGAGTATTCTACTTCGCATAGCGCCGGCATGGATATAAAGGCCTTTTTATCAGATAGTATTACTATACGTAGTGGCGAAATTACACTCATACCTACTGGGTTGTATATTGAATTGCCTGATGGATACGAAGCTCAAATACGTCCTCGTAGTGGCTTGGCACTTAAACATGGAATCACCATTCTCAATGCGCCCGGTACCATAGATGCCGATTACCGTGGTGAAATTGGCATCATACTTATAAATCACTCACCATCTGATTTTGTTATCAACAATGGTGATCGTATTTGTCAAATGATAGTAACAGAGTATACCAAGGTAGAGTGGTTATCTGCTAATGAATTGAATGAAAGTAAACGTGGTGATGGCGGTTTTGGTCACACCGGAATTTAATATAACAGAATTATGAAATTGATTATTCCTATGGCTGGTATGGGTAAGCGAATGCGTCCACATACCCTTACTGTTCCTAAACCATTGATTAAAGTTGCTGGTAAGTCTATTGTGGAACGCTTGATTTATAAACTTGCCGATTTTGTAGATGAGCCTATTACCGATATTGCCTTTATTATAAGTAATTTTGGTTTAGAGGTTGAACAGTACTTGATTGATTTAGCTGCTCAGTTCAACGCTAAAGCACATCTTGTTTATCAAGACCAACCTCTTGGTACTGCGCATGCAGTACACTGTGCAAAGGAACTACTACAAGGCCCTGTTATTGTGGCGTTTGCCGATACTCTTTTTTTGGCCGATAATAAGTTGGATCAAAATGCTGATTCGCTGATTTGGGTTAATGAAGTAGAAGACCCTTCCCAATTTGGTGTTGTTATCACCGATACTGAAAATAGGGTAGTGTCATTTGTTGAAAAACCTAAAAGCTTTGTAAGTAACAAAGCCATTATTGGCATTTATTACTTTAAATATGGTGAAAATCTGCTCAAGGAAATAAACCATATCATTGATAATAATTTGCGTGGAAACAATGAGTATCAGCTTACTGATGCACTTGAACTATTGAAGAATAATGGCACTGTTTTCAAAACGACTTCAGTGAACGAATGGCTTGATTGTGGCAACAAGAATGCTACAGTTTATACCAATGGCCGTATAGTTAATAGTCTTTCAGCGAGTGAGCGCAAGCAGTTTGATGCTGATATTGTCAATAGTGTTATTATTGAACCTTGTTATTTTGGTAAAAATGTAAAAATTCTTAATTCTGTTGTTGGCCCGAATGTTTCGCTCGAAAATAACGTTTATATTGAAAATTCTATCGTAAATAATGCTATGATCAATTCAAATTCTGTACTTTCTGCTGCCAATATACGTAATAGCATGATAGGAAGTAATGTTGAATATAGAGGTACGATGGATGATTTGAACATTGGTGATTTTACACAGATATTATGATTAAATTTTTTCCATCTGTTTTGTTTGTTGTTGTTGTTGTACTTGGTGCATGCAGTAGCAATAGAAATGTAGTAGACTCCAATCGGAATTACATATATATTTCTGATAACGATATGGAGTACAAGTCTGCCATAATGGATGGTAAAAGAGAGGAAATGATTGGAAATTTTGCCGGTGCTCTCATTGCTTATGAAAAAGCTATCTCTTTGCAGCCTGATAATCCGGTTGCATATTACGCTGCAGGCAAGTTGATACTTGAAAATTCTGATTCCTCAAATCCGGTTCTTTATGCGCAGAAGTGTGTGCAGTTGGAGGGTAAGAATAAGTGGTATAGAATATTAGAAATCGATGTTTCTAAAAAGTATGCTAATTTTGAGGAGGTAAAGAAACTATATATAGCGTATTACCAAGATTTTCCATCGGATACTGAATCCTTGTTCGAGGTGGCGCTCTATATGCACCAGAATGCTGATTATGTTTCTAGTTTGTCTTATTTAGATATACTGAAAGCGGAAGTGGGTTTTTCTGATGATATCGTGGGATTATATATTCAGAACTATTTGAAAAATAATAATTTAAAACAGGTATTGTCTCTTATTGAAGAAGTCCTTCTTGTGTATCCCGATAATATGAAGTACAAAGGCTTACTAGCTGAGTTTTTTGCATCTCAGAAACAATTTGATAGAGCTGATTCAATATACGCTGAAATTATTCGAAACAATCAGGCCAATGGATATATTTATTTAAGTATGGCCAATTTTTATCATCTCAAATCTAATTCTAATTTGGAGTTAAAATACTTTAGGCTATGTGTTGATGATCCTCAGGTACCATTGAGTAAGAAACTTGAATTTATGCTTTATGTTTCTGATTTGTTCACAACTAACGATAGTTTGATGTATGAGGTTCTCACAGCGCTTGAACTTAGTTATCCCGATGATCCCAATTTAAATGCCACTATTGCTCGTCTTCACATCAAAGCTGGTAACTTTAGTCTTGCAAGGCTCTATTTGCGTAAGGCACTTCAAGTTTACAACAACGACTATAACCAGTGGATTGAGCTTTTGAATATTGATACCCAGCTAGATATGTTTACTGAGTTGGAAGCTGATGCTACCAGCGCAATTGAGTTGTTTCCAAATCAACCACTTTTGTATTTATATTTGGGTATAGCTAAAATGCATTTCGAAAAATTTATAGAAGCCGAATCTTATCTTGAAATGGGAAAATCTTTGTCTTTTGATAATACCCAGTTGTTGATAGAGTTTAATATTCAGTTAGGTGAAGTATATCACAGGTCAAAAAAGTTTGCGAAAAGTGATCAAGCTTTTAATTTCGTTTTGCAGCAATCGCCCAATAATTATCCTATCATGAATAATTATGCGTACTATCTTGCACTTCGCAGCTCTAATCTTGATCTTGCGCTTATGCTGATTGATAAGGCACTTGTTGACTCTCCAAACCAACTCAATTACATCGACACAAAGGCATGGATTTTATACAAAATGGGCAAATATGCTGATGCAATGCTCCTTATGGAGGCACATTTCGATTTCAATACTACAACCAATGCGGTAGTGCTAGAGCACTATGGGGATATTCTTTACCGCAACGGAAATACAGATTCTGCCCGTAAGGCCTGGAATAGATGTATCGAATTGGGTAGAGATAATGAAATTATACGTACTAAATTAGTTAATGGATTGAACTGATATGAAATATGTTTTGCCTTATCGCACATTTTTATTATTGCTTATTGTTCTGCTGGCTTTTGGAGCTTGTAAATCAAAAAAGGTAATTGTGGTAGATAATTCCGATAGCTTAATTGTTGAAAACAAGGATTCTACTATTGTTTCTAAAAAATTGGCACAGTATGCTATGTCTGAAGTTCCTGCTTATTTCACTGGTAATTACACAGGTACATTTATCGATAGTACAAAGAGTGTTGATTTTATGGGCACGCTTAAGCTTGTTAAAGATAGTAGCCTTCAAATTATCGGGTCTCCAGGCTTAGGTATCGAAGCTTTTAGATTATACGCCGGACAAGATTCTGTGGTTTTTCTGAACCGACTAAAGCGCGAAGCTTTTATTTTCAAATCTAATAAGCAGATAAATTTTGTTACCTATTTGCAAGAAATTCTCTTTGGCAATATCAATTCACTCGAGAATAATGGTATTGTTGATATTCATAGATTTTTGATGGCTGATAGTATAAAAGTCGATGAAAACAGAAAGATCACGAATTTGATGCTACATGATGTGGGAAATATGAAGCAGATAAACATTTGTTATTCATGGTTGACCAGCGATACCAACTTACTTCCCAAAACTTACAAAATGTTACTTAATGGCAATGATGTATTTATAAACATTGAAGAATATAAATTCGATGCATTTACTATTAACCCACCAAGTATTAGCAATAAATATGAAATAAAATACCGAAATGGGCTATAGAAATTTCATTCTAGTTATTCTTTTTTTACCTGTATTTGCTTTTGCACAAAGCAATTCATCTGTACAATCGCGTATTAAAAAGGTTAAAAGTCAGATCAGTTCGTACCAGTCTGAATTATCAAATCTTAAAGAGGATTCTCGGGATGTAATTGCTAAGCTGAATACACTGGACAGACTTATTCAAAAACAGCAATCATTGGTTAACAATCTACAGAAGGAAAATAAATCGCTTGGCATTAAGATCGATTCTTTGAAGATTGCCTATACTTCAAACATCGATTTACTGAAAAGAAGCCAGAAAGAATACGGCAACATTCTTATGGCTATGTATAAAAAGCGTACTGCCTTTAGTTTATGGATGTTTATTCTTAGTGCCAATACTTTCAATGAAGCTTACAAGCGTTTCATTTATCTCGCTCAGTACAGCGAGTATCGGCGGAATCATGCTAGCAATATAATTAAAACTACGCAGCATATCAATGATTTGCTCAAAGATATTGAGTTTCGTAAAACGCGGCAAGCTGAGATACTCGATATCGAAATCACTGAGCTTAATGAGCTGGTTAATTCCAAAAATGCTAAAAAGTCCTTCTTAGGTAAGATTGAAAAGAACACCAAAAAAATACGAGAATCG
>JAIFMY010000118.1 GCA_020048155.1 Bacteroidota bacterium | reverse complement strand
AAAGTGAATCGCTGCAAGAGCTCGACAGATTTTTGGATGCTTTGAAATCCATTTACATGGAAATACAAGAAGTAGCCGAAGGCAAAGCGAGCAGAGATAACAATGTGTTGAAAAACGCTCCTCACACACTTCCCGTAGTGATGGACAGCAACTGGAACTACCCATACGAACGTGAAAAAGCTGCATTCCCGCTCAAATGGATTGCCGAAAACAAATTCTGGCCAACTGTAAGCCGCATCGACGATGCTTATGGCGACCGCAACTTGTTCTGCTCATGTGCGCCCATAGATGAGTACCGCAAGAGCGTGTATGAGCCTGTGGTGGTGAGTATTTGATACTAATTCGGGTATACTATTTGTAAATCTGTATACCCGTTTCTGCATATATTTTCCGGGAATTTTGGTACGATACGCCAAAGTTCCCGGATTTTTTTATTCAACAATTAGTTGTTAATTCTAGCTATGCTTGAAATGCAATAAAAAGAAAATTTGAGTTTATATTTGGTTTTCATTGATGTAAATGTGTAAAAATTATGCTATTTTGCAATGAATCGAGTTTTGTATTTGCAAATTAATAAATCTGTTATGGCCATTCTGCTCGCTATTGTTTTTGGACTTCCTTCACTTTTTCTGATAATCGAGTTTATCAATTTCTTGTTTTACGGAAAACGGATTTACAATCTTATATTTACGAGAATCTTAGAATTTGCCGGAATGATTGTATTGCCTTTAGCGTATTTGGTACTTTTAGACGAAGACATCAACGATTGCTGTTCAGATAGTGCCACTTTTTCACCGGAGCATAGACTTACCATTTTTGTGTTTTTGATATTGAGCGTATCGTTTTATTTTTATTCTAGTTTTAAAAGCAATGTATTAAGCCCTATCATTGAAGTAATCACAAATTCATTTTTGCTATTCGGATTTATATTCAATATATTTATAGCCATTCAGGTAAATAGTTACTTCTGGTTGTGGGGCAACATACCTGTAGGTATTTTGTTCGTTTTCCAGCTTATAAAAAATCATAATACTTTTATGGAGTTATATGCCAATCCCCGGCATCTTACAGACAATGTGTTTGATAAATGGGCATGGAACATTTTACAACAAAAACTATTTTTTAAAATACCCCTGCTTCTCATCCTGTTTATTCCAGTTTTTAGCTTGATTACCTCTTTGTTATTGTTATTTGGACAAAAACCGGATTCAATAATACTTGCTTTTACAGAGACCTATAAACATGGGTTTTCGCAGCTCAACCATTTGTGCGAAAATGTAGAATGTGGAGGTCATTTTCTGTGTTCTGTAGCTGCAAATGGACATACAACTCTTGTACAACCAATAAGGTATGGTGAGAGAGGCGGGCACAGAATTATTTGCAACAGGCAGTTGCTTATCGCAAATGCTTTCGAAGAATTGATTCAACAAAAAATGCCTCTTGCACATGCATTTATCAGGAAAAACTATAATAAAGTGGGAAATGCCATTCACAAGCATTACCATATATTTAGCATTAAACTCATCTCTGATATAATCTATATTCTCATGAAACCATTTGAGTTAATCTTTTTAGTGGTTCTATATAGCTTCGATCAAAATCCTGAAAACAGAATAGCCAGACAATACATAAATGATGATTTTAAAGAGGCATTGAATAAGTATTGAATTTCTTTACAGGATATAAATGGAATGAACATCCTCTCCAAAAGGAAAGTGCTTACTTACAATACTTCGCTATTTCATCCAATAATACTTTCTTGCCCGGTAAATACTTTTCATTACCCAATTGTAATTGCTATGCAATATTATTTCGACAAAGTTCCAATCAGCAATCTTGTCAAGTTCATTATCGTAGGTGTACCGTCAGTAGTCTTTACTTTTTTGTTTTCATATTTGGTACGATTGTCAAAATTTTTTTAAATTACTAATTTAAACAATTGAATTAGATTGTTTTACGATGTTTTATCTTGGAATAATCCATTTAAGAATAACAAATATTTAGGAAATAAATTCAAGACTAAAAAATAAACTATGGAAAACAATAAAAACATCCCATTTCAAATTATTGATTGGGACCAAGTTACAAGAACAGAACACAAAGGTGAATCCGGTGAGGCTTTTTGGCAAACGATACAGTTTAATGGATTAAGGGTTCGAATAGTTGAGTATTCGCCCGGTTATTTGGCCGACCATTGGTGTCAAAAAGGTCATATCGTTCATTGCCTAGAAGGTGAGTTTCTGAGTGAATTGGAGAATGGAGAATCATTTATCTTAAAAAAAGGAATGACCTACGTTGTATCTGACGATTTAAGTTCGCATCGTTCGAGTACTGAAAATGGGGTGAAATTATTAATTATAGATGGCGATTTTTTAAAAATAAAATGAATTTGAAGTATTATGTTTGAAAGTGAATACTTGAGTGGCTAAAAATAGTATTACGTAATATTGGGATAGCAACTAAAGAGTAGTTCGTAATTTAGTTTATAATGCTAAACTGTTAATAATGAAATTATTAAAACAAGAATAATATAATCAAATACCATGAAAAAAATCACAATGTATCAAGTAGATGCGTTTACCGATAAGTTGTTCTCGGGAAACCCTGCCGCAGTATGTGTATTGGATGAGTGGCTCGGCGATGAATTGATGCAGTCCATTGCTCAAGAAAATAATCTGGCGGAAACAGCTTTTGTTGTTCCCAAAGGTTCAGCGTTTGAAATAAGATGGTTTACACCAACCGTTGAGGTTGATTTATGCGGCCATGCCACGCTGGCTTCTGCTTATGTTTTGTTCAACGAACATGCATACAATGGCAATATTATCACATTTCATTCGCACAGAAGCGGACAATTGTTGGTTGAGAAAAAGGGAGAAATGCTTTTCCTCGATTTTCCGACCGATGTTATTCATTTATATAGTGGTGAAAATGAAGACCTGATTACAAACGGTATCGGAATCAAGCCAAGTGAGATATACAAGGGAAAAACCGATTATATTGCTCTAATTGAAAACGAAGCCGAATTATATGCTCTACAACCTGATTTTAGCCAAATTGCTAAATTGCCGGCGAGGGGTTTGATTGTAACGGCTAAGGGAGATAAAGTCGATTTTGTTTCACGTTTTTTTGGACCACAATCCGGTATTGATGAGGATCCGGTAACCGGTTCAGCCCATACATCGCTCATACCTATTTGGGCAAAAAAATTAGGTAAGAACAATTTTACTGCTTTGCAATTATCAAAACGCGGTGGACACTTGACTTGCGAATTAAAGTACGACAGATGTTTGATTGGCGGAAACGCTCGCTTATTCTTTGTCGGACATATTTATCTTGAGTAATACAGAAGAATTCAAATTACATGAGATAAAGTAATGTAAAAATTTGAAAAATAATGGTTTAATTTATTTCATTTGAACTTTTTTCTAAGCAAGATTTCAATAAGAAACTTTTCCTAATCAACACTCTTACTAACTGGTTTCTGGGTATGTATTCATTTTATCGAAAAATTTTTAAATAAAGACCTTTTTCAAGTTGAAGAATATTTTACTGGTGTTTTTGATTTTAAGTCCGCAGTTGTTCAAAGATTGAAATGAAAAACTCTCATTTTGTATAAGTAATATGCCTATAACGCCCTAATAATGAAATAGTATGATTGAATTACCGATTAAGGACTTTAACAAGTTGGTTGCACCTTTGCATTTGGTGGAAATAAACAACTTGTTTGCTCGCGCAGTGGTTGAAAAAAAGATTGCTGGCAAAGCGTATGTAGATTCTTTGCCTAATCCGAAGACCTTTTATGTGGTTCATCCTTATGGTATGTCTTTATTGTTTGGCGATTGGCGCAATAAGGAGTTCAATCGCGAATTTTTGAGGTATTCGCTCAATGTTGACAATCAGAGAAATGATATTGAATGGATGCAGGCATGGCCACCAGTTTGGGACAATGTTTTACATGAATTATTTGCCGAAGATATTGGTATTCTGACTAACGAATTAACTCACAAACCGGGTGCCATTGAAGTATATACCAGAGTTAATTTTAAGTTTAACCAACAGATATTTAACAAATTAAGATATTTAAAACTACCTGATGAGTGTGTTGTGAAAAAGGTGGATGAAGCCATTTTTTCTGAAATGAAAGGTCATGTGATTCCTTCCAAATTTTGGAATACGCCTCATGATTTTTTGAACCAAGGCTCAGGTTTTAGCGTGTTTTATCAAAATGAATTGGCTGCAACCGCTTTCTCTGCGTTCGTATTCGAAAACCAACTTGAAATTGGCATCGAAACCATTCAGGCTTTTCAGGGAAAAGGATTGGCGCAATTTGCATGCATGGCCTTAATCGAAGAGTGTATTGAACGAAGTTTGGAACCAGTATGGGCTTGCAGATTTGAGAACACTGCCTCATATAAATTGGCATTGAAACTTGGTTTTGAAGTTACTGTGACTTTGCCATTTTACAAACTCCCCATTTGATAGTTTCTGAGCAAAATTAGGATTGATTGAAGTTTTATAGAGCTCTAAATAAACCAGTTAAGTATTACACTAAGAAAAAATTAAGGTCGAATCGTTTAATTATTTATTATATATTTAAGAATGAAAATACTTGCAATCGAGAGAGAATCAAAACAAGAGTCTGGATTTATATCTGAAGCACTTTTGCGGGAAGAGGCTTTACATGTATTTCACTTATACTTGGCTGGTACATTGCGTGAAATATATTTTACCGAAAACAGAAAAGCTGTTGTTATACTTGAAGTGCCGGATAAAATATCTGCCCTAAATTTACTTAATTCTTTGCCTTTGGTTGAGACCGGAAAAATTGAATTCGATGTGTTTGAACTCTTTCCATACAATGGTTATGAAAGAATTTTAAACTGATTTATATGGTATTCTGCTTGTGTATCGTTTTTATTAAGTATTTAAAATTCATGCTGTTTTAATCAAAACATTACTAAAATGAATACATACATTTCTTTACTCAGGGGGATAAACGTGGGCGGACATAAGTCCTTACCAATGGAAGCATTGAAGAAAATATGCGCTTCGCTGCATTTTCAAAGCGTTTCTACTTATATTCAAAGCGGAAATATAGTTTTCAGGTCAGATTTGCAAGACACCCAAGAAATTAGCAGACTTATAAGTGAGCAGATTTCTCAGATATTTGGTTTTGATGTCTATGTTGTTACTTTATCATATGCTGAGTTCAAACATGTAATATCGGCAAACCCATATGCCAGTAACATTCAAATTGATATCAAAAATCTGTATGTAACCATTCTGTCCGATTTTCCTGACAAAGAAAAGGCTGAAACTTTTATAGCCTCCAACTCTGAATCCTCGGAATTCAGTATTATTGGTAAAGCTTTATACCTTTATTGCCCCAATGGATACAGCACAACCAAAATCACCAACGAACTTGTAGAACGAAAGTTGAAGCTCAATGCAACTACCCGTAATTGGAATACAATCACCGAACTCTATAAATTGGCTTTGCAAAAGAAGGAATAGAAAGACACAAAATAATCATAAATAAATTTTCCGAATCCAATACTTCAAAATGTATTGTTCATAAATTTCTTTTTTGAATTATTGCAACATAAAATATTGATATGTAATTATATAAAATCTGTGTTTGTTGAAATGTGTGACGAAACGCATTAATTGAAATGATACAATATATCTTAAACTTATAATATTGAAATGATGAAAACTTTTCTCGTCTTATTACTTGTATTTTTGGCTCTAGGCGGGTTTTATGGCGGCATTCAGTTTGTTTTGCAGCCCGATGGCTCACTTCTGGGCGTACCAACCAATGTATTGCAAAATTCTGTTTTCCCTGATTTTTTGATTCCCGGCATATTGCTTTTAGTCATCTTTGGCATTTTTCCGGGTTTTACTGCTTATGCTCTTCTTAAAAAGCCGGAGAGTAGTTTCTTTCAGAAGCTAAATATTATGTACGATTACCATTTTTCTTGGACATTTATCCTTTACACTGGTTTTGCGCTTATTATTTGGATAAATGTTCAAACTTTTATTCTGAATGCGGTCGAGTTTATTCATACTTTTTATTCGAGCTATGGTATTTTGTTAATATGTATAGCCTTATTACCCAAAACCCGAAAATTATTTCAAACATGAAAACAATAGTGTACTATTATTCGCACAAAAGTAGTAACAGATATTTGGCTCATAAAATAGCCACTGATTTACAATGTACAATAGAAGAAATTAAACCCAGAATAAATAGACACCTGTTGATGCTTATGGGGGTAAATGCCGGAAATACAAAACTGGCGAATGATGTTGAACAATACGACCGGGTCATTTTGTGTGGTCCTATTTGGATGGGCAGGCTAATCGTGCCGCTTCGTAATTTTATAAATCAGAATAAAGACAAGGTAAAAAATATTGTATTTGTTACCTGTTGTGGCAGTTCGTTTGATAGGAAGGACGAAAAGTTTGGACACAATAAGGTTTTCAATGAAGTGAAAAGAATACTCGGAAACAAAGTAATCCATTGCGAGGCATTTCCTATAACATTGGTACTCCCTGATGAATTAAAGAATGCGCCGGATGCTTTCATGAAAACACATTTGAATGATGATAACTTTAAAGGCGAAATTGTTGGTATATACAATCGTTTTTTGGCTAAAGTTGCGTTTTAACAGCAAAGGTTGTTTGATACATTCTATATTTTCCCATGATAATTTTAGATTTTTACTGAGATAAATTATTTGTTAAAAAACATGATTTAAAACAGTTTTTGAGTGCAATGGTTTGCGAGTTGTGTAATTTGCTCAATGATTGTGTGTTATGAATTCGAAAATTGTACAAAAGGAAACATATTTAAAAACAATGTTTTAAAGATGCGAGAAGATATATTAATTATTTGTGAATTAGTAAATCATTTCTAAATTTGGCGCGTCAAGAAAAGAAATATAAACGTTTAACAAAATTGCAATATATGTTTAAAGGACATCCTAAAGGACTAATCGCTGCAGCACTTGCCAATATGGGCGAGCGATTTGGTTTTTATACTATGATGGCTATTCTTACCCTTTTCATTCAGGCAAAATTTGGAATGGATGGTACCAATGCCGGCTTAATCTACAGTACTTTTTATGCATCTATTTACATCTTAGCACTGGTAGGCGGTATTATAGCTGACCGTACCCGCAACTTCAAAGGCACCATCATGGTGGGTATAATAGTGATGGCATTAGGGTATGTATTGCTTTCTTTTCCGACTGAGACTCCTGCTCCGGAAGGAAAAAGAATGGTTTATCTGATAATGACTCTTTTTGGTTTGTTCGTTATTGCTTTTGGTAATGGTCTTTTCAAAGGCAACCTGCAAGCATTGGTTGGGCAGATGTATGACAATCCACAATACAGCAGCCGCCGAGATTCAGGTTTCTCACTTTTCTATATGTTTATAAACGTAGGTGCTATATTTGCTCCTATGGCAGCCATAGGCGTGCGCAACTGGTGGTTGGGGACTCAGGGTTTCCAGTACAATGCTAGTTTACCTGCTTTGGCTCATGCACATCTCAGAGGCACAATCAACGAAGACAACCTTGCAACTTTGCAAACTATGGCCAATGAGGCTTCGGGTACACAGGTGGCTGATATCACAGCATTCTCAAACCAGTATCTCAATGCTTTCACTACAGGCTTTCACTACGCTTTTGCTGTTGCAGTTATAGCAATGGCTATTTCATTGGTTATATATTTAATCAACAAAAAAACATTCCCGGATCCAAAAACAAAAGTCGCTCCTGGCTCTCCTATGTCTGCCGGCGAGGTACAAATGGCTGCTGCTGAAGTAAAACAAAGACTTTATGCATTGTTCGCAGTGTATGGTGTGGTTATTTTCTTCTGGTTCTCTTTCCACCAAAATGGCCTTACCCTTACATATTTTGCCCGCGATTATACCTTGCTCCAATTAGGTGATATGAAAATTTCTGCTGAAATATTCCAGTCTATGAACCCATTCTTTGTGGTGTTCCTTACTCCTGTTGTTATATGGTTGTTTGGTTACCTGCGCGAAAGAGGAAAAGAACCTTCTACGCCTCGCAAAATAGCAATTGGTATGGCTATTGCAGCCAGTGCATATGTAGTAATGGCTTTAGGTTCAATGGCTTTGCCTTTGTTCAGCGCTATTAATCCTGAAATTGGTGGAACCCCGCTGGTTGATTCTCAAAAAGTAACTCCGTACCTGCTTTTGCTTACTTATTTCATACTTACTGTAGCTGAGTTGTTTATAAGCCCGCTAGGTATCTCGTTTGTATCTAAAGTTGCACCTCCTCAATACCAAGGTATTATGCAAGGTGGCTGGTTAGGTGCTACTGCTGTAGGTAATCAGTTGCTATTTATAGGTGCTATTTTCTATGAATCTATGCCACTTTCTGTAACTTGGAGTTTATTTGTTGTAGTCAGTTTGTTGTCTATGGCTACCATGCTATTTATGATTAAATGGCTTGAAAGAGTTGCTCGTTAATAATTCTTATAATTGCAAAAGGCTGCCCCACAAGGCAGCCTTTTTTATTTTCTATGCACATATTTTTTACCAAATGTTAATCAATGTAATGGATGAGGTGTTGCAACTTTGCATAAACCTTAATATATTGCTGTATGATACTGAAACGTTATATTGAAACCGGGCGCAACGATGAGTTTGATGCCATCATCGTAGGTGGAGGCATTACAGGTGCTGCTGTGGCTTATGCGGCAGCCAACAGAGGATTGCGCATAGTATTGCTCGAGAAAAAGGATTTCGGCGGTGCTACCTCGGCTGCTACATCCAAGCTTATACATGGTGGTTTGCGGTATTTGGCCAATATGGAACTGAAGCTGGTGCGCGAATCGCTGCACGAGCGCAGAGTGCTTGGCAATATTGCCCCAAATTTTGTGTATCCGGTGCCTTTTTTACTCCCCAGCTATATTTCGTGGAAAGGGAATATGTGGAAAATGGGCATTGGTATGTACCTGTATGATTGGCTTTCGTTTGACAAAGCCAAAACATGGGACAAGACCAAGCGTTTGCCCAATCACCGCATCATAAATGGCAGTAAAGCCATTGAAATGGAGCCGGGTCTTATTAAAGATAAGCTCAGAAATGCTACTATTTTCTACGATTACCAAAGTATTTTTCCCGAACGTCTGACGCTTGCATTCATAAAATCAGCAGTTGAATATGGGGCTCAGGTTTCAAACTACTCCGAAGTGGTTTCTTTTATTTCTGAAACCAAAGGCAAATTAGATGGAGTGATGGTTAAAGATACACGTTCAGGAAAAACCATTCAAATAAAAGGCAAGCTTATCATCAATTGTGCAGGCACTTGGGCCGATAAAGTGCTGAGTCTTGCATTGAATAAAGAGATAGAAAGCCATAAAATGATTCGATCTGAAGGCATTCATGTAATTACAGATAAAATTGCAAACAATCATGTGGTTTCGCTTATGCGCAAAGAAGGTGGACATATGATGATCATGCCTTGGCGTGGACATACACTTATAGGTACTACAGATAAAGTATATACGGGTGACCCCGATAAATACAGCGTTTCCAAAGAAAGTTTATTGGAAGTGTTGGATGCTGTAAACCAGAATTTTGGGCATAAAATTGGATATTCCGACATCAAATTTGCTTACGGCGGATTGCGTCCGTTGGTGGATAATAAGTCTGAAAATTCGTATGCAGCTTCGCGTAAATATGAAATATACGACAATGCCGAAGATGGGGTAGAGGGACTTATAACCGTGGAAGGCGGTAAATACACTACCAGCAGGCATCTGGCTCAGTCTGTCATTGAATTGGTGGGACGAAAGCTAAACACGAAACTAAATGACTCGTTGACCTACAAGTTGTACTTATCGGGCTGCGAAATACGCGACATGAACGAGTTTATGAAAAAGCAACACTTGCAATACAGCGATTTCAGTAAAGAAACTGTGGAGTATGTAAGCCGGAATTACGGAACAGAAAGTACACATGTGTTTGAATTAGCACGCACGAATCCTGCATGGAATAAGGTGCTCACACACGATGGTGAACTTTTGGCGGAAGTAGTATATGCCATAAAATCTGAGATGGCGCTCACACTCAAAGATATTATGCTCAGGCGCACTGGTACTGGTACGCTGGGACACCCGGGTGACGAAGCCATGATAGCTATTCTTGATGTAGCCTCCGAATTGCTTGGATGGGATCAGGTCAAGCAACAACAGGAACTAGATTCTATGCTAAGGACTTTTCAGTTGCCTGTTGCGTAGCTTTAATCAAGGTCTTTTTACCATTGTTAATTTTTTTTCGGTTTGTCTTTATAAAATACTTACATTTAGAACAAAGAAATTATTATGAATTCTTTTCGCGACATACTCAAATGGGGAGATAAGAGGGAACAAACCCTTGAAGCCTCTATGACAAAAATGCTTCACACCAGATTTGGAGACGTAGCCTCGTCATACCCCAAAGGCGATATCCCCCTGAATATAACCAAACCATCGGCTCTTACTCAAGATCAGGTGCTTGCGTTGTTCGATATTGTAGGTGCCGAAAATGTAAATACCGAACCTTATGCGCGCATCACCCACAGCTACGGAAAGTATTATACCGACTTGCTTTATATGCGCAATGGCGTGGTTACAAATCCGCCCGATGCTGTAGTTTACCCAAGAACACACACCGATGTTGTAAAATTGATAGCTTATTGCAATGCGCACAAAATACCCATCATACCCTTTGGTGGCAACTCGTCTGTAACCCGTGGACTGGAGGCACCGCTTGGTGGCATAAGTGTAGATTTGACCCGTCACTTGAATAAAGTAGTATATATAAACATAACCAACCAAACGGTTACGGTGCAGGCAGGTATGTACGGACCTGCATTAGAAAAAGCACTCAATGAACATGCAGAAGGCTATACTTGCGGACATTTTCCTCAGTCGTTCGAGTTTTCGACAGTAGGTGGATGGGCTGTAACCAAAGGGGCCGGGCAAATGAGCACCGGATATGGCAAAATGGAAGACATGGTACTGGGTCTGAAAGTGGTTACGCCTGTGGGTGAAATTGAAACCAAAGACTTTCCACGCAGTGCTCAGGGGTGGGATCTCAATCATACTTTTCTTGGCTCTGAGGGTACCTTGGGAATTGTGACTGAGGTAACTATGAAAATAAGGAAGTTCAGACCAAAAAATACAAGTTTTGCTTCGTTCGTTTTCAAAAGCTTTGACGATGCCGTGAATACCATGCGCATAACCATGCAAAGCGAATTTGGTTTCCCCCATCTATTCCGAATTTCAGACCCTGAGGAAACCGATATTGCATTCAAAACCAAAGGATTCGACGAATCTTTTGGGGATAAAGTTCTACAGACTTTGGGATACAAGTCGGGCAAAAGATGCCTCATGTTTGTGGCTTGCGAAGGCGATGCCGCACATGCCCGCTTTGTGATTCGTAAGATAAAAGGCATTGCCTCTGGCAACAATGGCCTGCATATAGGCGGCAAGCCTACTCGTAAATGGCTCGAACAGCGTTACGAAAGTGCATACCTGCGCGATCCCCTCATGGATAAAGGCATCATGACGGACACCCTCGAAACTGCTGTCTCTTGGGCAAATTTGTCGGGTTTGTGGAAAAATGCCCGTGCATATGCCGAAGCACAGCCCAATACACTGATGATGGTTCACATATCGCATGTCTACGAAAACGGTGCTAACCTGTATTTTACTTTCCTGAGTCCTATGCAAATGGGGAACGAATATGATAGTTACATTCTGTTTCACAAAGGACTGGTAGATACACTCGTGAAAAGCGGTGGTTCGCTCTCTCACCATCATGGAGTAGGCAGGGTAATGGCGCCCTGGATGCAGGAGGTATTGGGTAAAAACTACCTTGATGCACTGAAAGCCATTAAATTGCACTTTGATCCTAATAATATAATGAATCCCGGGCAGATGCTCGGACTAGATTAAACCAAAGGCTTTGGTATGCAAACATCCGACGAACTTATTTTATCCATAGATATTGGTACCCAGTCTGTAAGAGCTGTTGCAATTGATTTGATGGGGAATATAATCGATTTGTATAAACAACACATCGAACCCTATTTTTCGGTCAAACCCGGCTGGGCTGAGCAGCATCCTGAGTATTTTTACGAGCAACTTTGTATTGCTACCCAGCAGCTATGGTTAAAAAATCCAGATCTGAAACCCAGAATTACTGCTGTCACGCTTACTACCCAGCGCGGAACTGTAGTGAATTTGGATGAAAACGGAAATTCGCTCCGTCCTGCTATACACTGGCTCGACCAGCGGTTGGCTCGCCTCGAAGGGTTTCCACCCAGGTGGATGAAACAAGGGCTCAAATTTCTGGATTTGTACGAAATGATGGTGTATGCCATACAACAAGCTGAATGCAATTGGATAAGGCAGGAGCAGCCAGAAATTTGGGAGAAAACCCACAAATTCATGCTTCTTTCGGGATTCATAGTGCATCGGCTTACAGGTGAGTTTGCCGATTCCATTGGCAATACGGTGGCTTATTTGCCTTTCGACTACAAACGACAACAATGGGCTACCGGATTTCATCTCAACAAAATCATGTTTAAGGTACCGCCCGAAAAACTTTGCCGACTCGTAAAGCCATCAGATCAAATAAGCATCATTACTGAAAAAGCTTCGAAAGAAACCGGAATTCCTGCTGGGTTGCCGCTCATAGCTGCAGCTGCCGATAAAGCTAATGAAGTACTGGGTTCAGGATGCCATACCCCCGATATAGCCTGCGTGAGCTATGGCACTACGGCTACCCTGCAAACCACCCATTCAAAATTTATTGAAGTGGTACCTTTTGTTCCGCCATACCCAAGTGCCATACCCGGGTACTATAACACTGAAGTTATGATTTTTAGAGGGTATTGGATGATAAGTTGGTTTAAAAAGGAATTTGGTCACCGCGAAATTGAACTGGCAAAGCAAATGGGTGTTGAGCCTGAAGCCTTGTTCGATGAAATGATCAATACTATTCCACCCGGCTCTATGGGGCTCATGCTTCAGCCATACTGGACTCCCGGTATTCGTACACCGGGTATTGAGGCCAAAGGTGCTATTATAGGGTTTGGTGATGTGCACACCCGGGCACATATATACCGTGCTATACTGGAAGGGCTTGCCTATGCACTAAAAGATGGATTGAACAAGACCCAACGAAAGACAGGGATTAAAATAAGCAAAATACGAGTGAGTGGAGGAGGATCTCAAAGCAAAAATGCCATGCAACTCACTGCCGATATTTTTGACCTCACTGCCGAAAAACCCCATACCTACGAAACTTCTGCACTGGGTGCTGCCATAAACGCTGCTGTAGGTATGAAATATTACTCCGGTTTTGATGACGCCATTCAGCACATGACCCGCCTTTCTGAGTCATACTCACCTATTCCTGCCAACAGAGATATTTATAAAAAATTATTTGATAAAGTATATCTCAAAATCTATAAAAAACTTCAACCTTTGTATGATGAAATACGTACTATTACAGACTACCCAAAATTGATAAAATAGTACACATTTAAAAACAAGAAATATGAAGATTTACCAAAGCAGAATAGTTATCGTAGCTCTGATATTGAGCATATTTACTTGGGCTTGCCAAAAGGAAGAAAACGAAAAATCGGTTTCGGACCAGTTGGTTGCCAAATGGCAAGGGCAAACCATACACGCTGATGTATATGTGAATGGTTTGAAAATTGATTCTCTAACCCAAGATATGAACATTGATACCATTCAGTTCGAATTTGATGCCAGTGGTAAATATCATCTCACCTCCGGAAATTATACCTATTCCAATAATTGGGCACTCGAGCGAAACAACACCGAGCTTAAACTCGATGGGTTCGAAGAGCTTTTTCAGTTGCTGCCTGATACCATTCCGCCTCCTGAAACTACAATTTTCATCTCTGAGTTAACCGATACCAAGCTGGTTCTTGAGGGTGAAAGCGAGATAGCCATTCAATTTCAGGGTTTTCCGGTACTACTTAAAATTGAAAGCCTTATCACACTCAATAAATTGCCTTAACGAATTTTGATTGGATGAAGTTTTGCACATAAAAATATTGCTTATCTATAATTTCAGAAAATTAAGATGTCTTATAAATCAGCGTGGGTGTACTTCATGAAATGGCTTACAGGGCAATATGTATTCCTTTGTCTTTTTATTTTAAATGCTTTTTCGTATCAGCAAGTTTCTGCGCATGATGAATTGTATGCCGTGAATGCTGTTATAAAATATACGAATGCAATAGTGCAATCTGGTTTTCATATTCCTTTGTATATATATTATTACGATTTGGAAATTCAACGTTACAACAATTCTGATAAAACCAAATCCATTGGACCCTATTATTTTTCGCATTTTTATTACAACGATTCCCTTGACTATTATTGGTCAGCATATGAAAAAACTGAAAAGCATCTTTCGTCTGTTCACCGAAAAAGTATTGCAAATTTGTTGCAGCAACTTAAGCAAAATTACCTGAATCAAAAAAATTCCATTCAACTTCTGCGGGTTTACATTGCCAATCAGGATTTTAAACAAGATGATTTTGCAACCTACAAAAGACTGCGCCAAGATTTGCTCTATTCTACTGCCAATATCAGTTTTATATTTAATCAACTTGAGTATTTTCTCAAAAATAATTATCAGATTGTACATGTGTTGACTAATAAGTTTGTATTAAACGAAAAGTTTTATTCTCAAATTGAGCAATATAAATTAGACTTAGCATCTTTGGGTATAATATTGCAACAGCAGACAGAAAACTCTTCGGTAAACGTAGAATGGGCACTTGAACAAGCCGAAAAGAATATACAAGCAAATTGTGTGAATGTACTCGCAATACCTAACTTGCCTGAGTCCATTCGTAATATAATAAACACGTATATGGTTCGGCAGTTTGACCATACTGCTTTATTAGCAGCAAGTCCGGTTGAACGACTTTCCCAAGTTTGGCAGCAATACAACACCTTGTTGCATGAGCTTAATAATGAGTACGAGCGTTTACCGGCCGATTGTGCCAACTTTTGTTATTTGCTGCATTTGGTTGAACCATTGAGCAGTGCCATCACCTTTCCTTCGGCTAGCTCGGTTCATACTGTCTTATTGGTAGATGTAACTGCTTCAATGCGAACAGATGCAAAAATTGAAAGCCTGAATTATTCTCTGCAAGAGATTAGCAGAATGCCTGACGGGAATCAATACTTATCGCTTATTGAGTTCGCCAATAATCCGGTGCTTGCTTTTTCCATGAAACCCCCTTCTTCTTTCAGCACTACCACTGTGCCTGTAAATAAACTATCGTCGGGTGGCGAAGCTAATCTTGCCAATGCCATGCAAGCTGCTTTTAATCTGCTGGCAGCTAATAAAGCCGATAATCAGATCATGCATATTATTGTTTTTACGGATGGTGTTTTTCTGATGAAAGATGAAAAAAATCAATTTGTGGAATACCTTAAAATCAATAATATCAAATGTTCTGTACTTGTTTTTAATGAAAGTGAACCAAAGAATGATAATCTACTGAAGTCCCTTACATTGGCCTCGAAAGGGGAGCTCGTGTGGGCTCGAAAAGGAAATATTACCTCGCGTTTGTTGAATCTTATATATTTTTATTTGTCATAAAATTGCAGGATCAATCTGATATCAAATGTATCGAAAATTGTTTAGAATCATATTCATAGCTTTAGCCCTTATGGTTTTTACGGAGAAAACATGGGCACAATACACCCAAGATGCGCGTGTATGGATCAACCAGTTGGCTTCTGCGGAGTTTAAAGGTCGTGGGTATACCGGGGGCGATTCTCTGGCTGCTTTTTACATCGCATCTGAGCTAAAGAAAGCTGGAATTGGTCACCTTGATGGTGGGTATTTCCAGAATTTCAGCTTAGACGCAAACACTTTTCCACAGGAAATATCCCTTACTTTCAATAATACCAGACTTATTCCGGGTAAGGATTTTGTGCTTTCACCTTGGTCGGGTTCTTTGAATGGCAAATATAAATACGTGACCCTAAACAAGGAAAATCTCTTAACCGATGAGGCTATTGCCCAATTTTTACTTAAAAATAAAAATAAACTCATTGTACTCGATACCTTTAAAATCAGGTTCAATAATCAGATTATTTCGACAAGGAATTTTGCTATGGCCAATATTGCAGAGAATGTTGGTTATATAATGTTGGACGAGGGGCAGCCTATATTTGGAGCGGCTAGTTTTTCAGTCAATCATTTTTCGGCATCGGTGCGGCGTTCGGCGGTATCTAAAGCCAAAGGAAAACTAAAAGTTTCAGTAACTAATGATTTGAAAAAAAATTATACAACCCGAAATGTAATCGGATACATTCCTGGTAGCACCGATACGTGTATCCTACTTACTGCGCACTACGACCACTTGGGACAACTAGGGCCAAATGTGTTCTATGCCGGGGCGCATGATAATGCGAGCGGAGTGGCTGCTATTACTTCTTTAGGTAAAATTTTAGCTCAACAGAAGCCTCATTACTCCTACTTGCTCGTTTATTTTAGCGGCGAAGAATCCGGATTGTTGGGATCTGTTTTTTTTGTAAATAATAGTCCTATTAAGCTCAGCAAAATAAAAATGGTATTAAATCTTGATTTAGCCGGATCCGGCGATCAAGGAATAAGTGTGGTAAATGGAAAAACTCATCCCGATGTTGTAGCCGTTTTTGATTCTATTAACAAAAAGAATAATTATTTTCCAGTAATCAACGTGCGTGGCCCTGCTGCAAACTCAGATCACCATCCTTTTCATGAGAAAAACATCAAGTCGGTGTTCATTTATACGATGGGCGAATACAAAGCATACCATATTCCTGAGGACAATGCAGAAAATATACCATTAACAAAATTTAATGAACTGATTTTGTTTGTTTGGGATTATCTTTGCACCGAAGATAAAGGACTACAACTAAGCAATGAGTAAACTCTATATTGTGCCCACCCCCATCGGAAATCTTGAAGATATTACATTCAGGGCGGTGAAAGTATTGAATGAGGTGGATGCCATTTTGGCCGAAGACACCCGCAAAACCGGTATTTTGATTAAGCATTATAACATATCCAAACCATTGATGCCATTTCATAAATTCAATGAGCATAAAGCACTTGAAAATATTGTAAATCGCATTGCCGGAGGGCAAACACTTGCTCTAGTTTCTGATGCGGGCACCCCCGGAATTTCAGATCCCGGGTTTTTAATAGTTCGCGAATGCTTACGAAATAACATAGCGGTTGAAACCTTACCTGGTGCTACTGCATTTGTTCCTGCTCTTGTCAACTCAGGATTGCCCCTCGAAAGATTTTGTTTCGAAGGTTTCTTACCCCAAAAAAAAGGAAGACAAACACGCTTGAATCTGCTTAAAACAGAAAGCAGAACCATGGTCTTTTATGAGTCGCCTCACCGTTTAGTGAAAACGCTAACGCAACTCGCCGAATATATGGGGTCCAATCGTATAGCTTGTGTTTCGCGCGAGCTTTCAAAACTATTTGAAGAAAATACAACCGATACCCTGGCCAATCTGATAGATAAATATTGTAACCAGCAGGTAAAAGGTGAAATTGTAATTGTGGTTGAAGGCCTCAACCGCCAAAATAAGCAGGCTGATGAAGAAGTCGATAATTTTGATGATTCTGATAATGAGTAGTATAAAATTATTCGGACAGCAATCTATCATAACACGTTTTTTTCAAATGCATCCTCCTGAGCGCATTTGGATAATTTCTCATCCTTTTTCTGCTCGTAAGGCAATGAAAATAACTACTATAGCCCAGAATACAACAGCGCAATTGAAAGCAGATCCCATGTTGGATGGCGATGACAATGGCGGCCAGGTTGATGCATTCAGGCATGCATTCTGGATGGCTTTGCTTGTGCAACAAATGAACTGGAACAAAGCCTTCAAACTCGGTAAGGCCCATGAAGAAGGCAATAAACTCGATTATGATAGGCTAAGAACCGAAGAAGGAACTATTCCGGACATGATGGCCAGCGTTATGGACCTGAAAAACAATGAAGAGGGAATCAGAATTGGCCTTGCAAATATGGGTTTGTCTGATACTGAACTCGCTCGCATTGTGCGTGATGCTGCGCTTGCAGGTGAATTATACAAACTTAAGAAAGACTCGCTTGGCAACTATATCGACTACAACGATCGTATGATTCCATTCGAAGAATGGCATGGAAAATGGCACAATGAAAAATGTTTAGTTGCATCCAACTACATATTTACAAAATAATTTAATTTCGCATTCTCAATTCATGAATATTCTTTGCTAACCAAAACAGTAAGTTATGAAAAATGTAATCTGGATTCTTATTATTCCTTTTTTTCTCGCCTCTTGTGGCGAATCTGAAGCTGAACGCAAATTAAGACTCGAAAACGACAGTCTGAAAGCCGTAGTTTCTAAAGATGGTCAGGCCCTCAACAATTTTATCACGGCCATAAACGATATTCAAGC
>JAIFMY010000067.1 GCA_020048155.1 Bacteroidota bacterium | reverse complement strand
ATACGGATTGGACTTTTTGGCAAATTACCTTTTAACCGGCTTTAATTCTTTAGATTACAGCCTTTTCAGTTTTTTGTCATGTACTTAACTGAACTTGTATAAAAACAATCAATACATGACTGAAATTTATGTCCTACTTTATATTTTAATTATGTAAATACTTTAAAAGCTTGCGCTACAGTTTATTATACCTTATATTTTTGAAATAGCGTGTAGAATTCTTGTTTTTGTGTCGCAATTTCATACTTGCAAAATCTTTGAATGAAGCAAAAGACACAATTGTCGCATATCTGTCGCTTTTATAAAATACAAAACCTGCAAAAACATGATTGCCAATGTTTTGCAGGTTTTTTGTCGGGGTGACTAGACTCGAACTAGCGACCTCACGCCCCCCAGACGCGTACTCTAACCAACTGAGCTACACCCCGAGATTTTTCTGGAAGGGTGTGCAAAAATAGTGCTTTTTTCCATGTCGCCAAATTTTTTTAAGCATTTATTCGGCCAAACTGCTATGTGTGCATAGCTTCAATGGATTGATTCTAAATAAAACTTGTATGACAAACATCATGTTTGTATATTTGCACCCGGACTAATCCAAAATTTAGCTTATGTACAATTTATTAAAAGGTAAAAAAGGTATCATATTCGGGGCTCTCGACGAGAAATCCATCGCCTGGAAAATTGCTGAACGTGCTTACGAAAATGGTGCACGTTTTGTGCTTACTAACACTCCTGTGGCTATGCGTTTTGGCAATGTAAAAGACCTTGCAGATAAGTGCGAGTCTATTGTAGTGCCTGCCGATGCTACTAGTGTTGAAGATATCGAAAACTTGTTTAAGCAAACCATGGAACATTTTGGTGGTAAAATCGATTTTATTCTCCATTCCATCGGTATGTCGCCCAACGTGCGTAAAGGCAATACCTACGACCATCTGAACTACGAATTTTATCTGAAAACACTCGATATTTCAGGTATGTCGTTTCACAAAGTGCTGCAAGCTGCGCGCAAGATGGATGCCATCAATGATTGGGGTAGTGTGGTAGCTCTCTCATATGTAGCTGCACAGCGTACTTTCTATGGTTACAACGATATGGCTGATGCCAAGGCGCTTCTCGAAAGCATTGCCCGTAGTTTTGGTTATATTTATGGTCGCGATAAGAAAATACGTATCAATACCGTTTCTCAGTCGCCAACCATGACTACTGCCGGTAGTGGTGTGAAGGGGATAGATGCTCTGCTCGATTTTTCTGAGCGCATGAGTCCGCTTGGCAATGCTACTGCCGATGAGTGTGCCGACTATTGCATCACGCTTTTCTCTGACCTTACCAAAAAAGTGACCATGCAGAATCTGTATCACGATGGTGGTTTCAGCAGCATGGGGATGAGCCTGAAAGCTATGGATATGTACAACAAAGGCGTTAATTGCGATTGCGAACACACAGAAGAAGAACTAGATTAATTTCTTTATAAAATCAATAAAAGAGCCTTCCGGATAAATTTTTCAGAAGGCTTTTTTTATTTCAGTCTAAAGCTTTATTTCTCGCAGATTTACACAGATTATTCGCAGATTTCCGCGGATTCTTGTTTCACGCAGATTTTCGCAGAGTTACACGCAGAGTTCCGCAGAGGTATAAAAAAATCAGTTTTACCAGTCTAATCAGTCCAATCTGCGTTCCATTTATTTTCAAATTATTCTTAACCGCAAAGACGAAAGTGCAAATGAGATTTTTGTTTCACGCAGAGTCACGCAAATTTTACCGCAGAGTTTCGCAGAGGAATTAAAAGATCAGTTCTATCATTACAATCAGTCCAATCTGCGTTCTATTCTTTTCCGAAATCCGAAATCACACTTCCGAAATGGCAATAAGCCACGAATTCACGAATTTTTCACGAAAAACTCATCATTCATCGCTCACAACTCATAACTAAATCTGCGTTCTATTTTATAGCTTACTCGGGATAAATCCCAAGGTACACGCAAGGCATTTCCGAAATCGCAAATCCGAAATAGTTGTTAGCCACGACATACACGAATTATCCCTTATCCATTGTCCCTTATCCATTGTCCCTTATCCATTGTCCCTTATCCATTGTCCCTTATCCATTGTCCCTTATCAATTATCCCTTATCCATTGTCCCTTATCCCTTATCCATTGTCCCTTATCCCTTATCCATTGTCCCTTATCAATTATCCCTTATCCATTGTCCCTTATCAATTATCCCTTATCCATTATCCCTTACCAATTATTTTAATGTAATTTATGTCCAATCAGGCTCAGGAACTCGCTGCGGGTGGGAAGGCTTGAAAGGAAAACACCACTAAAATCGGAAGTAGTGGTTATGGAATTTTGTTTCTGAATACCACGCATTTGCATACACATATGCTGCGCCTCTATTACTACCGCTACTCCAAGCGGGTTCAGGGTACGTTGAATGGTTTCTTTTATTTGGGTAGTGAGGCGTTCTTGTATCTGCAACTGACGGGCATATGCATCTACTACACGGGCTATTTTGCTCAGTCCGGTGATGTAGCCATTGGGTATATAAGCCACGTGAGCTTTGCCATAAAACGGAATCATGTGGTGCTCACACATAGAGTATATTTCTATGTCTTTCACTATCACCATTTGTTTGTACTCCTCGGCAAAAATGGCAGACTTTATGATTTCATCGGGGTTTATCAGGTAACCCTGCATCAGAAATTGCATGGCTTTGGCTACACGTACGGGCGTGTTTCTCAAGCCTTCACGTTCCGAATTTTCACCTATTAGCTTCAGTATTTCTTTGTAATGAAAGGCCAATTGCTCGGTGGTCTCTTTGTCGTATCTTTCTATTTTTATGTAGCCTTTTTGGTGTTCACTGCCTAATCCGTTGTTTATAACTTCCATTTGTTGGATTTTTTTTGATAAAATATGAAAAAAGTGTACAAGTTTTATAATCCAAATATAAAGATGATTTCTAAATACATACCTTTGTTGAAGAATTGAATTCAAAAATTCTGATGTTAATATTCATTAAACAACAGGTATGATAGTAGTTACAGGTGCTGCGGGATTTATAGCCAGCAATTTGGTAGCCAGGCTCAATGCCGAAGGATATCATGATATAGTAGTGGTAGACGATTTTTCGAATGCTGAGAAACTTAAGAATCTGAGAGATAAAAAAATAAGCAGGTGGGTGCATCGCAATCAGTTTTTTCAGTGGATCGAAAATGAACATCGATTTATAGAGTTTATATTTCATATAGGCGCCCGTACCGATACCACTGAGTTCAATGTAGAAGTATTTGAGAAACTAAATTTGGGTTATACCAAGAAAGTGTGGGATTTGTGTGTGAAATACGGATTGCCTCTGGTGTATGCAAGTTCTGCTGCTACGTATGGTGGCGGTGAGCATGGCTACAACGATTCTCATGAAATAATCCCGGCCCTGAAACCTCTCAACCCATATGGCGAATCGAAAAACGATTTCGATAAATGGGCTTTGGCACAAGATAAGAAACCTTTTTTCTGGGCTGGTCTTAAATTTTTCAACGTATATGGCCCCAATGAGTACCACAAGGCACGCATGGCTTCAGTTATTTTTCATTCGTTTCATCAGATTCAAAAAAATGGAGGAGTCAAACTTTTTCGCTCTCACAAGCCTGAGTATACCGATGGCGGTCAAATGCGCGATTTTGTGTACGTAAAAGATGTGGTAGATGTATTGTTCTTCTTGATGCAAAATCGCAAGGATTCGGGCATATACAACTTGGGTACCGGCAAAGCTCGTAGTTTCCTGGATTTGGCTAAAGCTACTTTCGCAGCCATGCATTTGGCACCAAATATAGAATTTATTGATACTCCTGCCGATATACGCGATAAGTATCAGTATTTTACTGAGGCCAATATGAGCAAACTAAAATCTATTGGTTATGGGAAGGAATTTACATCGCTTGAGGCCGGAATTGCTGATTATGTTCGTAATTATCTGAGCAAGAACCATTACGCTTGATAGTTTTTTAGGAGGTCTTTACTGATTTTTTATAATTCCCCTATTTTTTTAGATGTTTTATTTCACGCAGATTTTCGCAGAGTTAAGCGCAGAGTCACGCAGAGTTCTTTAAGATATATAGAATGTGGATTGAACGGATTAGACTGATGAAGACGGATTTTTTATCTGTGTAAATCAGTCAGATCTGCTATATCTGTGTCCTATTGTATTCAAATCTGGGTCCCATAATAAAAAAAACACTGATTCAACAGAAAAGTCAAACCAGTGTCCTTTTATTAATTATCTAAGACTATTCAATCAACTTCACCGCTTTATTCAGGGCTGCATCTAGTCCGGCAGGGTTTTTACCACCGGCAGTAGCATAGAATGCCTGGCCACCGCCGCCACCTTGTACCTCTTTCGCTATTTCGCGAATGATGGTGCCTGCGTTTAGTTTTTTGTCGGCCACCAAATTGTCGGCCAGCATTACAGTCAGATGTGCTTTGTCTTCAATAGCCGCACCTATAACCAGATACAGATTTTGTATTTCCCCTTTTAGTTGAAAAGCCAAATCTTTCACTTCATCGGCGGTTATATCGTCGAGTTTAACAGTAAGTACATTCATGCCATTCACTTCCTTCACTTGCTGTTTTATCCACTGCTTGCGCTGCTGAAGTTTTTCTTTCCTGAAATTTTCAATTTGTTTCTGAAATTCAGCGTTTTCCGCCATCAATTTGTCTATCTGTGTGAGTATATCATTCGAATTTTTGAATTTATGTTCAATTTTACGTAAGATATCGAGTTTGGCGTTCACAAATCTTTCAGCTTCCACATTGGTTATTCCTTCTATACGGCGTATACCTGCTGCTATGGCGCTTTCTTTCAGTATTTTAAATGTACCAATGGTCCCGGTAGACTTCACATGTGTACCACCACAAAGCTCAACAGAAGTACCAAATTTGATTACACGCACCAGATCGCCATATTTTTCACCAAAAAGCATCATGGCACCCAGGTCTTTGGCTTCTTCTATAGGCACAGCACGGCGCTCGTCCAGTTTATGATTTTCACGTATTCTTTCATTAACAAAAGCCTCAATCTGAACTATTTCTTCGTCGCTAAGTTTTTGGTAGTGACTAAAGTCGAAGCGAAGCTTTTCCGGATCCACCATAGAGCCTTTTTGTTCTACATGGGTACCCAATACATGCCTCAGTGCCTGATGCAGCAAATGGGTCGCACTGTGGTTCGATGCAGTTTGCTCACGGTTCGTAGGGTTAATCATTACATGGTACTTCGTAGTCACATCGCCTGGTAAACTCGGCATATGATGAATGATGAGGTTGTGTTCTTTTTGGGTATCAATTATCTGAAAACGCTCGTTGTTGTATACCAAGTATCCACTGTCGCCCACTTGTCCGCCACTTTCGGCATAAAATGGAGTGTAATTGAAAACTACATGGAAAAGAACGTTTCCTTTTGAAATCACCTTGCGGTATCGCACTATACGCACGTCGGCCATAATGTTGTCATAACCAATAAACACTTCTTGCTCTTCGTCTGGTCTATACACTTCTATCCAGTCCGATGCTTCTACTTGTGCGTCTGCACGCGAAAGCTCTTTCTGGCGGTTCATAGCAGCATCAAACTCTTGCTTGTTTACCACCATATCATGTTCTTTAAGTATGAGCTCAGTAAGATCGAGCGGAAAGCCATACGAATCGTAAAGTTTGAAGGCTTCTTGACCGTTTACAATTTTGTAACCTTCTTGTTTGTTCTTATCAATCAGGTTATCAAGTAGTTTTATTCCAGTTTCCAAAGTACGAAGGAAAGTAGTTTCTTCTTCAAAAATGACACTTCGTATAAGATTTTGTTGCGATACCAGTTCGGTATAAGCTTGCCCCATATGCTCTGCCAGTGTAGGCAGGAGTTTATACAAGAAAGGCTCTCTCTGGTTGAGGAAAGTATAAGCATAACGTACAGCACGACGTAAAATGCGGCGTATTACGTATCCGGCTTTGTTGTTGGAAGGTACTTGCCCGTCGGCTATTGAAAATGATATGGCACGTATGTGATCTGCAATCACACGCATGGCTATATCGGCCTGGTTGTTTACTCCATATTCATAACCGCTCAGGCGGCTTATTTCATTTATTACCGGGCTGAATACATCGGTATCGTAGTTCGATTGTTTGCCTTGCACTACCATGGCCAAGCGCTCAAACCCCATACCTGTATCAACGTGCCGCGCCGGAAGTAGTTCTAGCGAACCATCTTGCTTACGGTTGTACTGAATAAAAACCAGATTCCAGATTTCGATCACCAGCGGGTTGCTCATATTTACCAAGGTTGCACCGTCCAGTTTAGCTCTTTCGGCATCTGTGCGAATATCTACATGCAATTCAGTACAAGGACCACACGGGCCTGTATCACCCATTTCCCAGAAGTTGTCTTTTTTATTGCCGAGCAGAACATGGCTCTGTGGCAAATATTTTAACCATAAGTTTTGCGCTTCGGTATCGCGTTCTATTCTTTCTTCAGCACTGCCTTCGAAAATGGTAGCATACATGCGTGAAGGGTCTATTTTTACCACTTTTGTCAAAAACTCCCAAGCCCAGTCGATGGCATCTTGTTTAAAGTAATCGCCGAAAGACCAGTTGCCCAACATTTCGAACATGGTGTGGTGGTATGTATCGTGACCCACTTCTTCCAGGTCGTTGTGCTTACCAGATACCCTCAGGCATTTCTGTGAGTTGGCTATGCGTGGATTCAGAATGGTGGTATTTCCCAAAAACAGGTCTTTGAACTGATTCATACCGGCGTTGGTAAACATGAGGGTAGGATCGTTCTTTATTACCATGGGAGCCGATGGTACTATTTTATGCTGCTTACTTTCGAAGAAGTCGACAAATGCTTTTCGTAAGTCGTTTGCTTTCATAAGTTCTATTGTATCTAATGGGTTATAAATTTAGCTTATAAAAGTAGAAATTTTTTTTATTACAAAATAGTAGTGCTTTCTATGTGGCTTAAATTTTGTAATGATCTAAAAATAATTGCCTCCAAATTTATTTTCGACCTGTTGATAACTTTTTTTGAAATATAAGTATCATGTAATCAAATATATAATTTTAATGCAGTAATCTACATTTAGTTAAAAAGCTGCAACCGATTGCAAGATAACAATAAGTGTGTTATATTTGCCAAGCCGTTTGTTACACATCTGGTTACCAATGAAAAAAAGAATTCATTATCATTTCAATCCCGAAACGCTCAGTTATAAAAAAATTGAGATAACCCTTGCGGATATTCTGTTCAAGAAGATTCTACCACAATCTACTTTAGCTTTATTTGGGGGCATTGGCATTTTTATATTGGCCACCTTTTATATGGATAGCCCCGAAGAGTTATCGTTGATGAGGCAACGTGAAATGCTGCTTGCAGAATACGAGATGCTAAGTAATCGTATAGCCCAGGCCAACGTACTTTTAGAAGATCTTCAGAAACGCGATGATAATGTTTATCGAGTTATTTTCGAGCAGCAGCCTATTCCTGCAAATATCAGACAAGCTGGTTTTGGTGGTGTAAACAGATATAAAATTCACGAAGGCTACGAGAGTTCTTCTTTGATGATTAACATGCACAAGAAAGTAGATAAACTAGCTAAGCAATTGGTAATTCAATCCAAATCGCACGATGAAATCATCAATCTGGTAATGAATAAAGAAAAAATGCTAGCCAGTATTCCGGCCATTCAGCCAATCGCTATCAAAGATCTTACCCGTTTCGGATCCGGTTTTGGCATGCGTTTTCATCCGGTATGGAAAATGTGGCTCATGCACACAGGTATAGACCTTACTGCACCCACCGGAACAAATGTTTACAGCGCCGGCGATGGTGAAGTTTCTGAAATAGAATCGAAATATGGTGGCTATGGCAATAAGATAGTTGTAAATCATGGATACGGCTACACAACCATATATGCCCACTTAAGCAAAATTATAGTGACCAATGGCCAAAAAGTGAAGCGTGGCGAAGTAATAGGTTTGGTTGGCAACACAGGTACATCTACAAGCCCACACTTGCACTATGAAGTTCGCATTTACAACCGTCCGGTAAATCCTATCAACTTCTACTACAACGACCTGACTCCCGAAGAGTATGAAAAAATGATTAATATGCAAAGTTCTAACACCCACGTTTTTGAGTTAGATTCTGGTATATAATTTCATTTTTGTCGGGTTCGTTTAATCAAATAATATTTTACATGTTTTTACATTTATTAGTCGACATAATCGTGCTTTTTCAAATCATGATTTTGCCGAATGGAACTTCTTTTATTCCTTTTGTAGGCCAGGATTCTGCTGGTATGCCTCAAATTGAGTTGATTAATAAAACATTTCTTGGAAATGAGGAGCGCAACTATTACGGAAATAGACTGCCCGACAGCCTCGCTCTGATTTGGAAGTATAAACTGGGCACCGGAATTACCATTGTGGGAAAAGACACTCTTAAGTGGTCTGGTGCCGGTTGGACAGGGCAGCCGCTAATGTTCAGGCAAGACACCACATTATATATATTGCAAGGAGCATACGACCATCGTGTGCATAAAATTTTGGCTTCCAATGCTGATGCGGTTTGGCAATATTCATTTGATGATGTGATAAAAGGTACCGGAACCCTTTATTTGAACGACAGTGCCCGAACCGATTCGGAAAAGCTAATATTGATGCAAGGTTCGAGACAGGGAGTTGGTTTGTCTTTGTATGCCAATGTAATACCAAGCTACAGAGCCATATCTGCACTCACTGGCGAAGAGTTCTGGCGACTCAATAGCAAAAAGACACTCAGTTATAGCCGCGATGTGGATGGTTCGTGCCTCGTGATAAACGATACAGCCTATATAGGCCTCGAAAATGGTGTTTTTACGGTGTTTAATCCTAATCCGGGAGCTGCCAGGAATATTTCAGGTATCTTACAACCTGAAATATTAGATCAGGATACGCTGTATGATGTGCGCGATGCCAAATTACATCGGGGAAATCTGGTAACAGAATCTTCTGGAGCTCGTTTGGGAAACCGTATTTATATAGCCAGTGGTTCTGGTCATATTTATGGATACAATTTGCAATCAAACAGAATTGATTGGGATTATTTTATTGGTTCAGATATGGACGGAAGCGTAGTGATTACCGAAGATAGTTGCCTTTTGGTTTCGGTTGAAAAGGAATATATTCCGGGCAATGGGGGCATATTCAAACTTGATCCTTCTAAGCATCCAAACGAAGCGGTAGTTTGGTTTTTCCCAACCGGCGATAAAATCTTTGCAAAGTGGAAAGGCGGAGTAATTGGAAGCGCTTCTACGAATAAGCAATATACGCATGCCGAGGGTGAACAACTTGTTTGCTTTACAGCCCTCGATGGGTATTTCTATGTAGTTTCGCTCACCCAACTTGCAGATAATATGGTGAATGGACCTAATTTGAAAAGACAATATCAGACACCTAAACTCATTTTTTCATACAAAACAGGCCAGTCAATTTCTACTCCAATCATTGTGAATGATAAGATTGCGGTGGCTGGATATTATGGAATATATCTGTTCGATATAAAACCCGGCTTAGAAATATCCAAAATAGCTCACTTCCCTGGCAATTACGAATCGACGCCCTTTGCCCACAATGGCAGATTGTATATAGCCGCGCGAGATGGCTATTTATATTGCTTGGGAAATAAATAAACGATGAATGTCTAATATGCTGCAGGTTCATGATTGCATTTGTTCATATTTTTTTAAGGTCATTCAGCATATCATAAATTTTTAGTATCTTTCACATAGTTTTAAATATAATACGAATGAAGATACTGGCAAGGACAAAAGAAAGGTTCGTGAATGTAATATTTTGGTCGGTGGTTACTGCTGCATTCATTGGACCCGGAACTGTTACAACAGCTGTGCAGGCGGGCGCTTTGTACAATTTAGATTTGCTCTGGACTTTTGTGTTTGCAACCATAGCCTGTTTTATATTGCAAGAAGCCGGTGCACGAATAACTATTTTCTCTGGAAGCAATTTGGGCGAAGCCATAGTTTTGCATTATACAAATAAAAAATCAAAAAAATTAATATATGCCCTTGTATTCGGGGCTATAGTTTTTGGCTGCAGTGCTTACGAAGCTGGCAATATCATGGGCTCAGTTATAGGGCTCAATTTTATTTATGATTTACCCAATTGGGTTTGGGTGATGATTGTTGTATTGTTTTCGTTCATCTCCTTAAATCTGAGGTCGATACATTCCATTGCCAAATTTATGGGGTATCTGGTATTTGCTATGGGTTTGGCCTTTATTATAGGTGCAATTTCACTTCACCCTCCGATAGACGGACTGCTTTCCGGTAGCATTATTCCCGTCATACCAGCATCTACTGGTGCTGGCATTCTTATCTTGGGTTTGGTTGGTACCACTGTTGTGCCTTATGATTTGTTTTTGGGCAGTGGCGTACTCGAAAAAACTCAGAAAATTGCTGAGATGCGTTTTGGGCTTGGAGTAGCCATAGTTTTTGGTGGTTTTATTTCGGGGGCGATTCTGGTAATTGGAACCATTTTATATGATCCGACTGGAGTTTCACTTGATTCGAGTAACATTTTCCCTGCATTCGCTGAAATGTTGGTTAGCAAACATGGAACTGTTGCTTTGGCATTGTTCGGTTTTGGCCTGTTTGTAGCAGGTTTGTCATCGGCCATTACCGCTCCGCTCGCTTCAGCTATTACTGCTAAAAGTTTGTTTCAAAAACCAAATGGTGAGAAATGGAAATCACAATCGCGCAATTTCAAAATCGTTTCACATAGTGTTCTGGCTGTAGGCATGTTTTTTGGCCTTAGCAATATGCCTTCAGAGTTGGTTATTATAGTAGCACAGGCACTCAATGGCCTCATTCTCCCATTCATCAGTATTTTTATGTGGATGGTCATAAACAACAAGAAAATAATGGGTGTACAAAATGTAAATAACCATCTCCAGAATACTATGATGGCTATTGTAGTATGGGTTACAATGATTCTGGGATTTAATAGTTTGACTACAGCGTTTTACAACTCTCTTATATTTTTACAGGAACATTTTGCATCTTCAGATCTTATTTTTTTAAAAAACACATTCTCATTTCTTATTAGCTTATTCCCCCTACGCAACGTGCAATTATATACAATTGGTATTGTTACCTTTCTTATAACCTTGTATTTTGTGTTTAAAATATATCATACACGAAAACAAAGCGTTATCGATTTGTAACATCTTTCAATACCTGTTTGAAACATATTGTATACATTTTTTATACATTTGATGTATCAAATAAAATGACGTATTTGCAGGTAACTAGTTGTGAATCATTTTTTTATTTGTAAAAAATAATTGTCATGCTGATTGATATTCGGCAGTATTATTGCATTTACACATTGGGTCAGTTTGGTTGTACTTAATTAGCCCGGGTATGTAATTTCAAATGGCTTGACACCAACATAAAATAAAGGGATGAAAAACAGAATTACAAGCTGGTATTTTAAAATATTCAACCTGAAACCCGAAGAAGCACCTAAGTTCAGTTATCTGTTCTGGCATTCTTTCGCACTTTGGTTTTTTATATCTTTCTACTTCGTTGCATCCAATGGTGTGTTTGTTCACAATTTTGGAAGCGATTTTTTGCCTTTAGCCTATATGGGTGCGGGGGTAATGGGCTATCTGGTAACTCTTTTGTACTCAAAGATTCAAAAATTTGTAACTACCAAGTACTTGTTCATAGGTGCTGTTGTTTTCATGGTTATATTCCCTATACTAATTCGAGTAACACATGGTATTTTACCTTCCGAAAACGAACGCTGGCTTAGCTTTTTTGTTTTCATTTGGGCCTGGCCGTTTATAGCACTTGTAAATACTGAATCTGGAGGCATGGCTTTGCAGTTTCTCAACCTGAGGCAAGTGAAAAGGCAGTTTGGCATGATAGGCATTGGTGGAATTATTTCGAGTATACTCAGCTATTTCATCATTCCTGTAATCATGCCTTTCCTCTCGCATCCCTTCGATTTGTTATATGTGGGTTCGTTTGGGGCCATAGCTGCAGTATATTTAGTCTGGAAAATGTTTAAAGTATTTCCTGAAGACAGTGTTAAGCTTATTTCCACACAAAGAGCTGAAAGCAGTAAGTCTATTCTGGGTTGGATGAAAGACAGATATTTTCTTCTTATGTTTGTTTCGGCCATGTTATCTATGGTTGCTATATATTTCACCGACTTTGGATACTTGTCAAGCATAAAAGTACAAACAAGCCTCATAAAAACTGCTGAAGATGCTGCCAATTTCATTTCACTTATGGCAGGTATAGTGAAAACCGGTGAGTTTCTGCTTTCTTATTTTTCCGATAGAATTTTGAGTAAGCACGGTCTTCGCCTTGGTTTGTTGGCATTGCCTCTGTCGCTAGGTATGCTAGTAACCCTTGCTGCTGCAATGGGCATCATGTTTGGCGCCGAAAGTATATTTTTCTTTTTGGTTATAGTAATCACAAAAGCTGCTGAAAGGGTAGTGCGTCGCGGTCTCGAGGATCCTTCTTTCAATGTGCTTTACCAACCCCTACAGGGAAAACAAAAACTTGAAATTCAAACCAAAGTAGGAGTGCTACAGCAGTTATCAATTGGTATCGGTGGAGTGCTGCTTTTTGCAATCAGTCATTTGCTGCAATCCGATGGCAAATTTATGCTCAGGTATTACCCACTTTTCTATCTTCCGCTGCTCATTGGTTGGGCGTTTGTAGCACGCAATTTATTCCTTTCTTATAAAGGTACATTGCGTCAGTTGCTCAATGATATGAGCAAAGCTCAAAAAAAGGATACTGGAAAATTCAAATATGGCGACGAGCTAATAACACGCAAATTGAAACAACTCAACGAAAAAGTTGTAAGGTTTGGTACTATATTGCTTGCACAAACCAACTCTCGTGCATTAGATCCTCATATTAGTGGTTTGTTCGAAAAAAATGATTTCATTACCAATAAATCTGTTCTGCATACAGTAGATCCTTTCTCGTCTCGAAAAATTGCTACCGAACTAAAGCATATGAAGGTAGATGATATGACGCCTGAAATGAAAGTTTTGGTTAAAAATGCACAGCATTATCTCGACACCAAAGCTGTGTTGGATTTTAGTGGAAAAACGACCGAAGAAGTTATCGCTTCACAGGATCAGATGCTGAAATTGGATTATCTCAAATGGTTGAGTAAAAACAAGCCAGATAATCTGGAGCAAATTGTAATACGGATATTAGATGATACCGATGATAAAGTTGTAAAAGCTGCTGTGAAGTACTCGGCTGACCTAAATTCTGAGGTGGTAAATATAAAATTAGTAGAGCTGCTTCGGAAACCTTGGATTATGCAAATAGTAAGTAGCGTGTTAGTAGAATGTACCAAAGGCATTTTGCCTGAACTTGAGAAATATTTTACTACTGAACACCACGATTTGGCTTTATTGAAAAAAATTATAGAGATATACTCAAAAATTGGAACCCAAGCAGCCAAAACCTGTTTACTCAATCATATAGATTTTGAAGACAGAGATATTCAGTTTGCAGTTATCGATGGTTTGTCATATTGCCGTTACCAGGCCACAGAAGAGGAACGTCCTGTAATAGTGCGCAAAATTGATGAAATTGTAGGACGATTACTTTGGTTGCAAATGAGCCTTATTGAAGTAGAGTCAGAAAAGAATACCTTGAAGTTGGTTCAGTCGCTCGAATTGGAAACTGATCAGAACAATGAGTTGCTATTCAGTTTATTGGGATTTTTGCACAAGCCTACCACCATTACCATCATACGCCGCAATATCATTGGCGAAAATACCATTTTTGCACTTGAACTCATTGACAATTTCATCGACCCGGATATTAAACAACGTATAAATCCGCTATTCGATAATATTTCGTTGGCTCAGAGATTGCGAAAATTGGGACATTTGCGTACCATTAAAAAACTTGGCTTCACCAATCGCCTCATCGACATCATTAGTACAGACTATATTGATATTGATAATTGGACCAGGGCCAAGGCTATTGAACTGCTCGGGAAAACACATAAACAAAAGAAATCTACTCAAACCAAAGTTACCAAAGCAACCGATTTTAAGGATATACAGGTTTGGACTCATGAGCAGGTCAACCAAATTCTTGAAGTGATACGCAAATCTGAAATGCCTGATGAGATTTTTGTGTGCATGCACCATGCGGATGAATTGGTGTTTTCGACTGCAGCTAAAATTATTTATGAAGAAAACCCATCGCGTTGCTTCGACTATCTACAGCGGCTTACTACCGAAAAACAGGCTTACTTCGATTTATTGGAAAATGGCGAGTCTGACGATAAAACCCTGATTACTGAGCGCGTACGTTGGCTAAAAAGAAATCCCTTATTTTTTAGCGTACCCGAATATTCGCTTGTAAAGCTTGCTAAAATATTCAGAACCAAAAATCTGAAGAAGGGAGATAAAGTAACCATCCGGTTCCATGAAAACCCAGAAGAAGATATATTCATCATAAATAAAGGAAAACTGGCTTATTTCCATGAAGATGGCACAAATACCGAGTTTGGAAAAGATAGTTTCATAGCCAGAGGGGTAAATCTCCCTGAAAATGCACGTGAGCTTACTGCTGTGGCAAATACCCAATTATTGATTGGTAACAGATTTAGGTATTTCAATATGCTTGTAGATGAGGTAGATATGGCTAATCAGATGTTTGATATGATAACCTCCGAGGCTGAATTTAAGCAGTAGCCTCATCTTGGTATGCCTTATTTGTTTGGTTGATACTTGGTATTGTAAACTAACCTGATGTAGTTGCTTAATATAATATAAGCATGTTTAGATAAGAAGTTCAGCGTATTTGAAACAATATGCTGAACTTCTTTTTACACTACAACTATGATTTATAATTAGTTAAATAATCATTTATAAATCGAAAATATTTTCGTCTTTTTCAGGCAAATAAAGTGATTCAGATTCTACGTCTGATATAAGATCGATGTTTTGTTTGCTTATTATATTCGCAAGCACAGAGGAAATGTTTTCTGCCACTTTTTCAGCAAATTCAATTTCATGCGGTTCAAAGTAGTTGAGCGATGCTATTTCGGCCACTCCATATATAGTTTTATCTAACTTAAATGGAACCAGAAGAATGCATTTAGGTTTCGTATGCCCCAATCCACTGGTAATATTAATGTAGTCTTCCGGAATACGTGTAATATAAAGTACATTTTGCTCTTTTGCACAGGAACCTACCAAACCTTCTTTTAGTTTTACTTTTCTTTGCAAATGCTTTTTACGATTCAACGCGTAAGCAGCTACCAAATCCAGAATTGTTTCGCCTGTTTCATCGTGCTTGGCAATAAATAATCCGCCCTGATTTGCATTGAGGTAACCCACATAATTCTGTATAAGCTTGAATGCCAGTGTTTCAAGATTATCCTGATTTTGGCGCAATACATCGTTGAAACGAGCTATCCCCTCGTTCGACCAGTTTCTTCTTTCGCTTTCTACTTTCCTGAGTGCTTCCTCATTGCGGGCGTCGCTCAAACTTTGGCGCATAGCTAAAAGTGCGTTACCTAGCTCGTCTTCCGGACTCAGAGCCGCAAAATTAGCTTCCAAATTGCCTCTTCCTATTTCTCTAGCAAAGCCGGTATATGAGCTTATGCCCATAATAAGAGCATCTAGCGATCCTATCATGTCGCCTATTTCGTCTTTCCTATTCAAGATAAGCTTACCAACGGCTTGTCCTTGAGCCATTTGGTTCAAATGAAGTCTTACTTTATCAATGGCATTTGTAATACGGGTTCCGGTATAAAAAAGGAAAGCCGATGAAATGGCTATTATAACTATAGTGACAAGTATAATTATGAGAATCAGTCTGTTTATTTCTTTATTAAGTTCATCTTTCCGGCGAGAGGCATTTTTTTCAATATCATCTATATATACGCCTGTGCCTATTACCCAGTTTTTCTGAGGGAAAAGTTTGAGGAAGCTCAACTTCGGAATTCTTTCATTTCCTCCGGGAGGATAAAAGTCATATTGTAGGTATCCTTCACCATATTTATTGCAAATTTCTGCAAAGGCTTCATATACATTTTGGTTCGTTTCCTTTATGATAAAAACATGTCCGGAACCTTCCAAATCTGGACGCACGGCATGCATTACCACTTTGAAAGGTGGTTTGAGTTCGTTTACCCATATGTAACCATCGCTTCCATATCTGAGGCTTCGCAAATTATTGAGCGTTGCAAGCAAATTTCTATCGGCTTCCGTCTGATTCAATTTTTTAAAATTCAACTGAAAATCATCGGTTTGAGTTTTTTCTATCTGCTGATTTATACCACTTTCGTAACTCATTAATAGCATCTGATACGACATATTTACCATATCGCGCAGCATGTTTTGCACTTTTATAGTTTCTTGCTTTTCGTATTCAGCTATCGTTTTTAGGCTCGTCTCCTTGAAATTTAGCAAGGATATAACCGTGATGATGATGATGGAAATCAGCGCTGCTATACTTGTTATGAGGGGTAGTCGTACCTTTAATTTCATTCCTGAATTTTACTATTTTGTTTTAATTTCCTGCCAAAATGTTACTTACGTATTTCGACAAAATTCGTACTAAATTACAAAAGTTTCAACAAACACTTATAACTTGTACAAGAATTATGCAATATATTGACTTAACTTTATATTTGGCACAAATAATTACACAAATATGCTGAATTTATTGGGTGCTGCACATTGGCGTAAAGCCATGAAATTCGAGATAGACCAATTGGGTATATGGAACAGGTATGAGCGCGAGCGTATGCATTGGGAATCTCATTTGAATAGCACAAAGCAAATGATTCTTAGATGGATAGATGATAAAAGCAATGACAATATAGTGGTTTATGGAAGTGGATGGCTACTCGATGTTCCTATTGTTGAATTATATCAGAAATTCAGAAATGTATATTTGATCGATATCAATCATCCACCTTTGGTATGCAAAAGGTACTCTCATGTACATAATGTTCATTTTATAGAGGCAGATATTACGGGTTGTGCACAACAAATTTTCAATCTCATTCAACAATACGGCAAAGATGCTGCTCCTCATGTGGAAAAAGCTATACTGCAAAGCACCGCATATCAATATACAGATGCCCAATACCAGGTTTCGGTAAATGTACTGAGTCAGCTTGATACGCTCATTGTTGAATACCTGCGATCTGAATTGAATTTTGATGATATGGTTTTTGCCAAGATTCGTAATCATCTGCAAGCTGAGCATATAAAACTTCTTGGTGAAACCAAAGCGTGTCTGATAACTGATGTAACTATGCTACAATCTAGTGATGATGGAAAAGTGATTGAAAATAAGCTGATTGTAGATGAGTTGCTTTTGCCCGCGCCACAAAACGAATGGATTTGGGATTTTGACCTGAAAGGATACTTTCGTAAAAGACATCAAACACGTATGAAGGTGAAAGCGTATTATTTTTAGTTTAATATAAAATTAGTTAAATTGGCGCGCTGCTCTAGCCGTGCATGGTAATTTTTCGATCCCGTCATTCGTTTACAGTATATTCTAAATTGGATTAAAATGAAAAGGTCTTTTATTATTTTTATTACAATAGCTGCAACCATTGCTTCTATTGGTTTTGTTCCTTTCCTCGACAATGAAAAGGGGAAAGTACTGCTGGATATTATTACCAAAAGTATTGAATCTTACCATTATTCGCCTCATAGTATCAATGACGATTTTTCTAAGAAAACGTTCGATTTGTATATTGATGCGCTGGATAGAAGTAAGAGAATATTCTTGCAGGAAGATATAGACAAACTCAGCGCACACAAGCTTAGCATAGATGACCAAGTGAAAGCTAATAGCTTACTTTTT
The DNA here is from genome assembly GCA_020048155.1 of Bacteroidota bacterium. Lineage (GTDB taxonomy): Bacteria > Bacteroidota > Bacteroidia > Bacteroidales > DYOH01 > JAIFMY01. The sequence goes on along the minus strand of JAIFMY010000067.1, from coordinate 4,651 downwards.
CTCGACGAATCTGTTGAATTGTACTTAAAAAGAATGGCAAATGTGGATGAATATATTAACGAAGCATTGGCCAAGCCTTTTGATTTTAACCAAGATGAATATATTGAGTTGGACGAGGAAAAAATCCCGTTTGCTAAAACCGAATCTGAATTAAAAGAATATTGGAGAAAATCGCTCAAATACCAAGTGCTTACTCGCGTATACAATGCAATGGAAGTTCAGGTTAAAGATACACTTGCCGATAAATCTTTTGAAACCCTGGAGTCAGAGGCCAGAACTGCACTTCAGAAAATATACACCGATTGGTACAACCGTATCAGCAAAAGTGATTCTGAAGATTTGCGTGCCACCTATTTCAATGCCATTACCACTACTTACGATCCGCATACAAATTATTTCCCTCCCGAAGATAAAGCCAATTTTGATATCGCCATGTCGGGCCAACTCGAAGGTATAGGTGCAACCTTGCAAGAGTTTGAAGGGTTTATAAAAATAGTACAGGTAATACCGGGAAGTCCTGCCTGGAAAAGTGGTGAATTGAAAGAAGGAGATTTTATAATGAAGGTAGCTCAAGGGGCAAATGAACCTGTAGAGTTGATGAATATGCGCATAGATGATGCTGTAAAACTTATTCGTGGTAAAAAAGGCACCGAAGTGAGGCTTACCCTTAAAAAAGTGAGCGGGGATATAATCAATGTATCGCTCATACGCGATATAGTGGTTCTGGAAGAAACCTATGCAAAATCGGCGATACTTACGCAGCCTGGCACCAACAAGAAAATCGGTTATATATATCTCCCCAAGTTTTACGCTGATTTTAATAACAATGGAGGCAGGTACTCTGCCAACGATATACGAGTAGAATTGGAAAAACTGCAAACAGAAAAAATAGATGCCCTTATTTTTGACATTAGAAACAATGGGGGAGGCTCTCTTTCGGATGTTGTGGATATGGCAGGTTTGTTTATTGAGCAAGGACCAATAGTTCAAGTTAAAGGGCGTAAAAATTCACCTGAAATACTAGCTGATAAAGATTCTAGAATACAGTATTCCGGTCCGCTCGTAGTTATGGTTAACTCCTTTAGTGCGTCTGCATCTGAAATTTTGGCTGGTGCCATACAGGACTATAAGCGTGGACTCATTGTGGGATCGACCTCAACTTTCGGCAAAGGTACTGTGCAGCGCTTCATAGATTTTGATCAAGCATTACCTGCTTCATTCAACGCTATCAAACCATTGGGTTCTATCAAAATGACTATTCAGAAGTTTTATCGTATCACCGGGCAAACTACTCAATTGAAGGGTGTTGTACCTGATATTATTTTGCCCGATGCAAATAATTACCTGGAAGTAGGTGAGAAAGAACTGGATGCTGCCATGCCTTGGGATGTAATTCCCGGTGTAAAATACAATGAGTGGAAATCTGGTAATAAAACTTGGGATGAGCTCATTAAAAAATCTAAAACAAGAATCAAGAAAAGCGATTATTTTAATGATCTTGAGAAATATGCAAAATTGCTCGAACAACAAAATGAGGAAACCAAAATCTCATTGAACTACGCTAAGTATAAGGAATATGAGCAGAAAAGAAAAGCAGAACTGAACTTTGGTGAAAAATATAAGAGCTATAAGTCCGGACTAGATGCCCACAATTTGGCAATAGATTTGAACAAAATTGAAGCAGATAGCAGCAGGGTAAGTCTGAACAAATCTTGGCTTGACCAACTGCAGAAAGATGCACAGCTTTTCGAAGTATTTCAGATTGCCTCAGAATTAAACAAATAGGAATTACTCCTAATATCAGTGTTTTAACTATTATAAATATATTTTTTTTAATGCCATGTGAATAGATGCAAGAAGCATTTTTTGCATGGCATTTTAATTTTTGGTCATGCTGGTCAATTGCATGATATCTTTCTGTAGATTGAGTTATAAACAATGGGTAACTGTAATTGAATCCTGAAAGTACCAATGGCATAATAATTTATAATGTCCTTGATGAAAAAATATTCCTCAGATATATGAGAAATTTTTAACCTTCTAAGCTTAGAATAAATATGAGGTTTAAATTTTTGTAGTGGACACAAGATGTATGAATTACAAGAAGATTTTGAATAGGTATGCCCCTAACCCAAACGCAGCACTTATGAATATCCAGCTTATCATACCCACTTTGTATTTGTACATAGCCACTAAAGAAATCAAAATCCACAGCAATGAAACATAGTTGATGCCTCCACTCAAATTTCCGAAGGGAAGTATTACCGATTTGCCCAGATAGATAGTCAGGTTGAGCACTACCCCTACGACCGCTGCGGTTACCAGTTCAAGTGCCGATTTTAGTTTCTGGTTGTGCTGGGTGCGTTCGATGATGGGTGCACCTACGAATATAAAAATGAAACTGGGCAGAAATGTATAAAATGTGGTGACCAGCAGTGCAATTCCTCCAAATAGCAAAGAAGAACCAAAATGATGAAACCCGGACATAAAGCCTACAAAAGCCAATACCATGATGAGTGGTCCAGGGGTAGTTTCGCCAAGGGCAAGGCCATCAATCATTTGTGTGCTTGTAAGCCATTGGTATTTATCCACACTTACCTCAGCCACGTAAGGCAATACAGCGTATGCCCCTCCAAAAGTTACGAATGCTGCTTGTGTGAAAAACATACTTATGGTTTTCCAAAATTCAAATTGTACCGAAAAAATATAAAATAGGGTCATAGGCATTGACCATAGAAGAATTCCAATAAATATTTTAAACCAAAATGACTTCGGTTTGTAACCTATCCCTTTTATTACAGAAAGCTTGTTTATGTAATAATCCTTTTCATTGGTTTCAATAGTTTCTGTTTTTTGCACTGAAAATTTTTCAGGCAAGAATTTTCTTGCTAAAAATGAAAATAAAATGGCCCCTATTATGATGAGCGGAAAGGAAATGTGAAAAAAATAGATGCAGATAAAAGCAGCAGATGCAATGACATAGTGCAGTGTCGATTTGAGCGATTTTGAACCAATTTTTAAAAGTGCCATTATCACAATTGCTATTACTGCAGGTTTCAAACCTTCAAACATAGAATATACCCACGGTATAGTCCCGTAGGTAACATATAAAATGCTCAGCAACAATAATATAAAAACCGATGGTAAAATGAATAATACCCCCGCTGCAATACCGCCCTTAGTACCATGCAAAAGCCATCCGGTATAGGTGGCCAGTTGCTGGGCTTCAGGGCCGGGCAGGAGCATACAATAGTTGAGCGCATGCAAAAATTTCGATTCGCTTATCCACTTCTTCTTTTCTACTAAATATTCGTGCATGATGGCTATCTGACCAGCAGGACCTCCAAAGCTTATAAATCCTAGTTTTATCCAGAATTTGAGTGCTTCTGCAAATGAGGGGATTGAAGGATTATTTGACACTTTCCCACCAGTTGCTAAATACTTGTAAGCTATCGTTCATGAATACAGGTTCACCTATCATAGGGGTAACCAATTTTATGGATGTGCTTTTTATGTTTTCTGAGATTTGTTCTAATGGTTCGCTCCAAGGATGATAAGCAAGGGCAAATTTGGAATTGTGCACCGGAAATATGCGCTTGGCTCTTAGCTCGCCGGCTGCTTGAAGCACCTCAGAGGGCAGTATATGTATGTAACGCCATTTTTCGTTGTATTGTCCCTGTTCCAGAATGGCCAGATCAAATGGGCCATATTTTTCGCCTATTTCTTTAAAATGAGTATCGTATCCACCATCTCCGCCAATATAAATATGCTGGCTGGGAGTTCGGAGCATGAAGGCCGACCATAATGATTGATTTCGCTTGAGACTTCTGCCCGAAAAGTGTCTGGCTGGGGCTGATTGTATGGTAAATCCGGAGTCAAGATTGGCAAGTTGGTACCAATCGAGTTCTATGATATTGGCGGTATCGAAACCCCAATATTCAAAATGTGCTCCTACGCCCAATGAGCAAACTACTTTTTTGACACGGTTTTTGAGTTTCATGATGGTTTTATAATCCAGGTGATCCCAGTGGTCGTGTGTGATGATGAGGTAATCTATTTCGGGCATGTCGTCGGCTTTGTAATCGTCGGCTCCATCAAATGCTTTTACCCCAAACGAAAAAGGCGAAGCGCTGCCACTTAGCACAGGATCTACCAGAAATTTTTTGCCAGCGGTTTGCATGAAATAAGATGAGTGTCCAAACCAAACCAGTATGTCCGTATCGGGATTTAAACTATTCAATTCTGTTTTTACAGATGGGATCTTATGTGGTGGATTGATGTGCTGTTTCCTGTCAAACATAAACTCTTTCATCATGGTTGCGTAATTCACACCTTCCACCATTACGCTGGTAGGGTTTATATTTTGAAAACTGCCATCGCGGTAGTTAGGCGATTTTTTTATTCTTTCCAATCTTTCGCCAGTTGGTGTGGCGCCAAATTGTGGGGTATTTATAAACCATACCACGCCAAGAACTAGAATGAGGAGGATGAATAGAATGATATACATTATCTTTTTCTTTTTAGATGCCTTCATTTTGGGCTTTTTTGTAAATAGGGTGATTTACACGCAAACATATGAAAATGTATCGCTGAACGGCGGTTTTGTAAGGAATTTTATGAAAACTTAACCCAAATTAAGCTCTTTGTCTAT
>JAIFMY010000090.1 GCA_020048155.1 Bacteroidota bacterium | reverse complement strand
ATGCTCAGAGAGCATTTCTATGTATTTGGCGTTGGTTTTCAGCTGTGCATTGAACTTGTGAAAATCTTCTGACGAGAATGTATTCAGCATGCCTATCCGTTCATTTATTTCATTCAGAATGGACAACAATTTAAGAATAGATTCGTCTGTCCAGAATTTGAGTTGATTAGACATCTGTGGTAGTTTTATATAAAATTATGTTTAAAGTTAAAAGAATTAATTTAATATAACAATCACATTTCATCAGTACTTCAGAAAATTATGCATATTTTATATGTAAAATGTTGAAGATAAATGTTTTGATATAAAATTGATAGAACCATACTCACAAAAATGAATGAAATGAACAATAATCATCAGCGAGTATTAGGTATTGTTGAGAGTTACCCAAAACAGGTCTAAACGGCATAAAATGCATTTTAACAGCCTAATGGCAATATAGGGCTTGCATTTTTGCAGTCGGGGGGCAAATTATGAGTGCCCATGGGTTACAAATATTAATTTAGTGCAGTTCATTTTAATCAGCATAACAGATTTCAATTTATTTTTGCTAATTTTGAAGTTTAATTGAGAGATTATTATGAAGAAAATATCAGTACTGATTGTAGATGATTATATAGATAACAGGCTATTAATTGGACAAATAGCTGAAATACTTGGGTATGATTATACTTATGCCAATAATGGTGCCTTGGCTTTGGATGCGCTCAATGCGAAAAATTATGACATAATACTCATGGATATTGAAATGCCTGTGCTCAATGGCATTGAAACTACCCGTAAAATCAGAAACTTGCACAATAGGGATAAATCCAGAACCCCGATTATAGCCATTACTGCCCATTTTGTTGAAGATTTTGCTAACAAATACTACGATGTTGGGTTCAACGACTTTCTTACGAAACCGTATACAATGGAAAAACTTGAAGAGTTGATTATAAAGACTCTTTCGTAAATATATTATATGTTCATTCATCGATATGCAAAGAAAAAATGGCTGAACTTCAAATTTATCTACGTTTTTAGCGCAATTGTATGGTTGCTACTGGTTGGTACCAAAAGCCAGGAGAACAATCATATAAAAAGTGTAATTGAGAATTTGGAGAAAATCTGCTATTTCGTTACTTGGCCTCAAAACGATTTGGAGCCTGGCAGCGAGTTTGTCATAGCAGTAGATGCCAACGATGAAGTATACCGAACTATACAATCCAGCTATGCCAACTCTACTATAAAGCAACGAAAAGTAAAAGTGCATCCGGCTTCACAAATCGCCAATCAACAATTGGTACAGGTGCTCATACTTGCACAAACCGTTTCATCCATCGATATTAATAAGTTCAAAAACTACCATATCCTCATTATATCTATTCCAGAATCACCGATTCGAGAGGAAGCAGCTATTCAGTTTATCGATTCGAATTCTAAGATGCCTTTTGCTGTAAATCTGAGACGGATAAAAGAAAGTGGACTTGAGATAAATCATTTATTACTAAAAGAAGTTAAAGTACTCCAATAACTATTTGTATGAAATATATCGCCAATTTATCTATTCGTAACAAATTGCTGGTTTTCGCAATCATCATTAGTACCTTTATAGCTATATCCATAGCATTGTCAACCTATTACTATGTTCAAACTGTTTTTCGAAACGATTTGATGGATAATTTGAAGCTCGATGCCCGATTTTTAAGCGATTTGTGTATTACAGGTGTTGTTTTCAACGATAGCGCCGGGGTTGCAGATGAACTTAGCCACTTGCATACAAAGGAGTGGATAGAAAAATGCATTATTTATGATATGCAGAACAAACCTTTTGCTGTATATTTCAAAAAAGCAGAGCTCCAAAATGTGGGGGGGACAGATATTATTAAGACTACTACTACCGATATTTTTGAGCTTTACCAACCGCTTGAGCTCGATAAAAAGCAGTTCGGGTCCATTTACATGGAAGTAAATCTGGACTATCACAACACCCAAATAGATCGTATACTATATATCATATTAGGTATAGCGTTAGTTGCTATATTTTTATCGTTACTACTATCGTATTTATTTCAGCGTTTTATAAGCGTGCCTATCACCAAACTCAGCCGTATTACAAACCAAATAAAGCAAACACACAATTACGATATCAGCCTGCAGCATGAGGGTACCGATGAAGTATCAGATTTATATGATAATTTCAACGAAATGATTCTTGAAATAGGGCAACGTGTAAAAGAACGTGATGGTGCACTTTCACGCCTTGCACTCAGCGAAGAACGTTTCCGCCAGATGGCGACTTCTGCAAATGATGCCATAGTTGCTTTTGACTCTGCCGGGCATATCACATTTTGGAATAAAGCTGCTGAAAATATTTATGGATATACCACCACAGAAATAATGGGAGAGGAGGCAAATATTCTTTTTGGTGAAAATACCAATCAATTTTTTGGAAACTATATATCTACTTTACCTGATTCAAATGGAGGTGTAACCGAAATCTTATCCAAAAACAAAAACGGAGCTGCTTTTGATGCCGAAATTTCAATGGCTCGTTTTCTTATAGCCGATAGCCCTCAGGCTCTCGCAATTATTAAGGACATAAGTATGCGCAAACAAACCGAAACCGAATTGCGCGAAGCCAAACGGAAAGCTGAAGAGTCAGATAAACTCAAATCGGCATTCCTTGCCAATATGTCGCACGAAATTCGCACTCCCATGAATGCCATCATTGGATTTACTGATTTGATGAAACGCTCTGATTTGACCGAGGAAAAGCGCCAGCAATTTATAGAAGTGATACATAAAAATGCTGGTATATTGATGAAACTTATAGAGGATATATTGGATATCTCAAAAATTGAAGCAGGCCAGTTAGCCATTAAGCATACATCAACTCGCATTCTACCTTTGGTTAATGACATTATTCGCAACTTTGAACAAATAAAAGTGCTTGCCGGAAAAAACGATTTAGAAGTGCGCACCGCTGCAGATCCTAAAGCCAATTATGACTATGCAATAGTTACCGATGAAAATCGCTTACGCCAGATTTTATCAAATTTAGTAAACAATGCAATCAAATTCACCGAAAGCGGATTTGTAGAGCTTGGCTTCAAACTGCTAGATAAGTCTGCCTTGTTTTGGGTTCGCGATACGGGTATTGGAATGACTTCTCAGCAGCTTGAAATCATTTTCGAAAGATTCAGGCAAGTAGATAACACTTCAACCCGCAAGTACGACGGTGCCGGATTAGGGCTAGCCATTTCTAAAGGCCTTGCAGATTTGCTCAATGGACGTATTTGGGCAAATGCCATCTTAGGTTCAGGATCCGTGTTTTATTTCGAATTGCCTTTTAATCATGAAGATACCATAGATTTTGGACCAGTGAGTATAGGATTCGACGATGAAGTTAAAAAGGATAAAAGCAAAACCGTGCTTATAGTTGAAGATGAAGTTTCAAATTACGAATTTCTGAAGGAAACGCTTATGGAGTTCGACAACTTGAATATTCTCTGGGCACGAGATGGTATTCCGGCAGTAGAACTCTGCAAAAATAATCCGAATATAGATTTGGTACTGATGGATATACAAATGCCGGAAATGGATGGATACGAAGCCACAAGGCTAATCAAAAAACTAAGACCCGATCTGCCCATTGTAGCCCAAACTGCTTTTTCTATGGAAGGCGAACGTGATAAAAGCCTGAATGCCGGGTGCGATGCCTATATTGCCAAACCTATCAAATTTCAGGAATTACTGAAAGTGATAAAATTCTATTTGTTCAAAAACTTGAATTGAGGTTCGTTCATGCTTTTGGGGTCAAAAAACGTGATGATGCGTATTTATATCCCTGCAAGGCGGTATATCCGCTAAGCACGCCCCACAACATACCTGCTAATACATCGGCAGGGTAGTGCACACCTAGGTATACACGGCTATATGATACGAGTATAGCCCATCCGAATAGGATAATACTCATATACTTCAGCTTAAAAATGTTGCTTATCAGAAATGCAACCGCAGCAGTATTTGCTGCATGCGATGAGATGAATCCGAATTTACCACCACATTTATTTACCGTATGCACCAATCCCTCTAAACTGGGTTCGTGACACGGGCGAAACCGCTCGAATACTTCTTTGAACAGTTTTACGGAGCCCTGATCTGCAAATACTATGGCCAAAACCACTGCACCCAGTGCCATAGCAGCCTTCTTAGTGCCCAATCTGGTGACGAGCAAATATATGATACTTATATAGAGTGGAATCCAGATATAATTGCCGCTCACCTGATACATGATGGTATCTGCAACGGGCGAATTAAACCCATTGATGATCAGAAACAACCATATATCGAACTCAATCAGGGTATTCATAACATATTTATTTTCCCTAATTCGCTCCAGAGCAAATCTTTTAATTGTATTAGGCCAATGCTGGAAAGAGATGAAATAAATACATATGGTATATCCGGAAGATTTTTTTCAATATCTTCTTTTATTTCATCATCAATAAGGTCGGCTTTGCTTATGGCCAGTACTCTTTTTTTGTCCAGCAATTCAGGATTAAATTTTTCGAGTTCGTTCACCAGTATTTGGTATTCTTTGCTTATGTCGTCGTTGTCAGCTGGCACCAAAAACAATAGCAGAGAGTTACGCTCTATATGTTTCAGAAAACGCAGTCCGAGTCCTTTACCTTCAGCAGCGCCCTCAATTATACCCGGAATATCAGCCATTACAAATGATTTGAAATCGCGGTATTCAACAATTCCCAAATTGGGTTGAAGGGTGGTGAATGCATAATCGGCTATTTTGGGTCTGGCAGCAGAAAGTCTGCTAAGCAGGGTCGATTTTCCAGCATTCGGAAAACCAACAAGACCCACATCGGCCAGTACTTTCAACTCTAGTATATACCAATCTTCAATTCCGGGTTCACCGGGTTGTGCAAAACGTGGGGTTTGCAATGTAGAGGTTCTGAAGTTCCAGTTGCCAAGGCCACCGCGTCCGCCCGGAAGTACTATTTTTGTTTCATTGTGTTGGGTTATTTCGGCCAGTATTTCACCGGTATTCACGTCTTTCATTACCGTGCCAAGCGGAACTTCAATAAATACGTCTTTGCCACTGGCACCGGTAGAGCGGCTACCAGAGCCACAGCCACCATCTTCGGCCATGATGTGTTTTCTGTATTTAAGGTGTATCAGGGTCCAAAGCTGATTGTTGCCAATAAGAGTAATATGCCCGCCACGGCCACCGTCTCCGCCATCAGGGCCACCTTTGGCCGTGAGTTTGTCTCTATGAAGGTGTACCGAACCCGGGCCTCCATTTCCTGAACGCAGGTAAAGCTTAACGTAATCTACAAAATTGCTGTCGGACATATTAAATGGTATCAAGTATTTTACTAATTCTTTCAAAAATATGAGTCAAATCTCCATTGCCGTCAACGGGCATAAATTTGCCTTGCTGGCTATAGTATTGTTTGAGGGGCTCCGTGCGTTGTTTGTATATATCGAGCCGCTTATGTATGATTTCAGTATCGGCATCATCGGGGCGGTTAGATGATGAAGCCCGCAGCAGAATTCGGTTTATGAGTTCTGTTTTTTCAACTTCCAGCGATATCATACGTCCTACCTTCAGGTCGTAGGGCAATAGCAATTGGTCAAATAGAACAGCCTGTGCAGTATTTCTGGGAAAACCATCGAAAACTATTCCTTTGGCTTCGCGATTTTGTTCAATAAACTGAGTCACCAGTTTGATGGCTATTTCATCAGGTGCAAATTCGCCTACATCTATTCTTTCTTGTGCAATGCGACCAATTTCAGTTTTTTTTTGAATTTCATCGCGTAATAGTTCACCGGTAGATACATGCAGGAAATTGTATTTTTGGGTGATGAGCTCTGACTGAGTGCCTTTGCCGGCCCCGGGAGGGCCAAACAACAAAATTATATGCATATATGTGATTCGGCTTAATTTTTTATCTGGTAAATGTCTTCCAGGTTTCTGCCATATCCTTCATAGTCGAGACCATATCCTACGATGAAATCATTGGGTATGTCTATTCCGGCGTAGTCAATGGCATCAGTTCCTTTGTAGGCACCCGGTTTGAATAGCAATGTGGCTATCTTTATGCTTTTAGGTTCCATTGGTTTCAGTATTTCCATTATTTTTTTAATGGTATGTCCGGTATCTATTATATCTTCAAGTATTACTATGGTTTTACCTTTTATGTCTTCATTTAGTCCTATCAGACTTTTTACGGTTCCAACCGACTGGGTGCCTTGGTAGCTGGCAAGTTTGATGAACGAAATAATACTATTGAATTCAATACGGCGGTACAAATCGGCTGCAAATAGAAACGAACCATTCAGAACTGCCAGAAAAACAACTTCTTCGTTGCAGAGATCAATATTCATGTTGCGAGCAACCTTTTTTATTGCATCCTGTATTTTATCTGACGGCAGATAGAGTTCAAACTTTTTGTCGAGTAAAGTAATCTCTTTCATACAGAAGAAAGTTTTTTGTTGTAAGTAATTGAAATTATTGTATATACAGCCTAAATAAACTGATAGTTGCTTCCTGCAGTTTTTGCGGGTATGCAATATACTCGCCTAAACCGTTTGGCTGCGCAAAGATATATATATAACTTAATTTTTCATAAATACATTTTCAGTACTAGCTATTTTGAATAGCATTCATTTATTTTGCCAAGAAATCAGGTGTAGATTTTTTCTTTGAAAATAGTTATTATAAATTATAAATCAAATACTTGTATATGGAACCTAAAGTTGGAATAATCATGGGTAGTACCAGCGACTGGCCTGTAATGCAGGAAGCTGCAAAAGTGCTGGATGAGTTTAAAATACCTTTTGAGGTACATGCACTGTCTGCACACCGCACACCGATGCAAGCATTAGATTTTGCAAAAAATGCATATTCGAGGGGCATAAGGGTGATAATAGCTGGCGCAGGTGGTGCCGCGCATTTGCCCGGAGTAGTGGCTGCTATGGCTGCTATACCAGTTATAGGAGTTCCTGTAAAGGCATCAATTTCACTTGATGGTTGGGATTCAATTCTTTCAATTGTACAAATGCCTCCGGGTATCCCCGTAGCTACTGTAGGTATAGATGGTGCGCGCAATGCCGGTATATTGGCAGCCCAAATATTGGGTACAGGCGATGCTGATGTTTATCAAAAAGTGGTGGCTTTCAAAGCTTCGCTGGAGAAAAAAATACTGGAAGCCAACGTAGAACTGGCCAAAGTAAAATTTGAGTTCAAAGTAAACTAAGTTTCTGAATAGAATTGTTGGATAGGGTAGTTTTTATAATTACCCTTTTCTTTTTATTTTTAGCGACCAAATATTTCAAAAATGCACTTTCCAATGTACTTTGCGCGGCAAATTTTCAAATATTTATTTCTAATATCAGCTTCAATGCCAGTAATGGCTCAGGTTGAAGAGGCAGGTTCGCGTTTTGCAGGCATGGGAAGTGGCTCAGTAGTAATCCCTGATGTTTGGTCGGTAATGTCGAATCAGGCAGCTATAACCGAACTTTCGGATACCGAAATTGGAATTGATACCAAAAGCTATTTTACTACACAAACACTCATGCAATATGCCTTGGTTGCAAATATTCCTACAAAATATGGAAGCTTTGGCTACTCTCTGGCATATTTCGGGTATTCAAAATTCAATTATACCAATACCGGTATTGCGTATGCCCTCAAACTGGCATCTAACCTCAGTGCCGGCATACAAGTTGGATATATGAATCTATATATTGCCGATGATTACGGAAATACAGGAACTCCTATTGCCAATTTATCCATGTATTATGCGGCTTTCCCAAATCTTTCATTTGGCTTACATATTTACAATCCCACATTTGCCAAATTAGGAAGTGAAGACGATATTCCAGTCAGATTGAATTTAGGGGCGGCATACAAGTATACAAATTCAGGAATAATAGCTGCGCAGTTTTCGCAAGATTTGCAGAAAAATACAATTTTCAAATTAGGATTTGAGCAGACTTTGGCTAAAATAGTGGCCGTACGTGGGGGCATAAGTACCAATCCTACCCGGTTTTATTATGGTGCGGGCGTCAGATTGTCCTCCTTTACTGTCGATATGGCAGCAAGTACGCACGAGTTGCTGGGGCATACATTTTCATTAGGACTTACATATGTTTTGAGAAACAAAGGATTACAACAGTAATCTTGTTTTTTTAATAATAAGTACTACAAATTTTGTCAATACCTGAAGCCTGTCGCATTATTTGTAGTAAAAAACATATGCCGGACTCGGAAAACCAGTGCTGAGGGCACATACAAGCAAACCTTAAAATATCTTTACGCTTGTAATGAATTGATAAACATTAAGGTTTTTATTACTACTTTTGTAATCTTAATTATGAGTGAAATATAAAATATGTTCGAGAAGAATACAGATAAAAAAGATTTCAAATTAATGTCTTTTAATGATGAAGAAGCAGACTTTCTGCCATTTATAGAAGACGAAGATGTATTTAATGATAAAGAAGAAATAAATTTTACTGAAGGCTTACCCATACTCCCGCTCCGCAATACAGTATTATTGCCGGGTGTGCTTATACCCATACAAGTAGGCCGCGAAAAGTCGCTTAAATTATTAAAAGAAGTATACGCCAAAGATAAAATAGTAGTTACAGTAGCTCAGCGCGATGCCCTGGCCAATGAACCCGGTTTCGATGATTTGTACAAAACAGGAACCATAGCTCAGATAGTGAAAATTCTCGAAATGCCCGATAGCTCTACTACCGTAATTATACGCGGCAAGTACAGATGTGAAATAGAAGAGATAGTGCAAACTGAACCCTATTTTGTGGCCAAAGTAAAACAACTCGCTGAAGCGACCTCAGTAGATCCTGAGCCTGAATTCTCTGCTTTATTGAGTTCCATCAAAGATTTGGCAATTGAAATTATTCAACTCACGCCCAATATACCTGATGATTCATCGTTTGCAATTAAAAATATTGAGAATCAGGTATTTCTCATAAATTTTGTTGCTACAAACAGCAGCGCACCTACGATTGAAAAACAGGCGCTACTCGAAACCGACGACCTGAAGGCCCGCGCCAATAAGCTATTGGTAATACTTCTGCGTAAGGTGCAGGAACTGAGACTGAAGGAATCGATACAAAACAAAGTTAAGAACGAAATTGATGCTCAGCAGCGCGAATTTTTTCTAAATCAACAGATTAAAACCATTCAGGACGAGTTGGGAATAAGCCCTACTGATGTAGATGTAAAAGAATTGCACGAACGCGCTTCTGCAAAGAAATGGAATCCTGATACCGCTAAGCACTTTGAAAAAGAACTGCAGCGCCTTGCTCGCATACATCAGTCTTCACCCGAGTATTCTACCCAACTAAATTACTTGCAAACCATGCTAGATTTGCCTTGGAACGAATATACTCCTGACAATTTCGAGCTAAATCATGCACAGCGAGTACTCGATGAAGATCACTATGGCATGGAGAAAATAAAAGAACGCATCATTGAGCATCTTGCTGTACTCAAACTGAAAGGTGATTTGAAAGCGCCCATACTTTGTCTTTCCGGTCCTCCCGGGGTGGGTAAAACTTCTTTGGGAAAAAGTATTGCTCGTGCGCTTGACCGCAGCTATGTGCGTATTGCTTTAGGAGGCCTGCACGATGAAGCCGAAATACGGGGACACCGAAAAACGTACATAGGTTCTATGCCCGGGCGCATCATTCAAAACCTCATAAAGGCCAAAAGTAGCAACCCTGTGGTTATTTTGGACGAAATAGACAAAATTGGAAACGATTTTAGGGGCGATCCTTCTTTTGCGTTGCTAGAAGTACTTGACCCCGAGCAGAATCATGCTTTTCACGACAATTATCTCGAGATTGAATTCGATTTATCGAAGGTGATGTTTATAGCTACTGCCAACACGCTATCTACTATAAAACCTGCCTTGCGCGACCGCATGGAGATTATCAACATCTCCGGCTACATCATGGAGGAGAAAGTGGAAATTGCAAAGCAGCATCTTATTCCAAAGCAACTCGACAATCATGGGCTTACCGGTAGTACCGTTAAATTCCCAAAGGATGTTATTGAGTTTATGGTGGAAAGCTATACCCGCGAAAGTGGAGTGCGTGAGTTGGATCAGAAAGTAGCGAAAGTGATGCGTAATATAGCTCGTAGAAAGGCACTTGACTCCAGTTTTCAAATAAAACTTACAAAAACAGAAATACGAAGTATACTCGGATTTGAAGAGTATATGAAAGAACAATACAAAAAAAATGAGTTCGCAGGAGTAGCAGTGGGTTTGGCCTGGACTGCCAATGGCGGTGAAATACTCTATGTAGAAACCAGCCTCAGCAGAGGCAAAGGTGGAAGGCTTACCCTTACCGGAAATTTGGGTGAGGTAATGAAGGAGTCTGCCGTATTGGCACTCGAATACATTAAAGCGCACTCAGAAGATTTGAATATCAATGAATCCGTTTTCGAGAATTGGAATTTACACGTACACGTGCCCGAGGGAGCTATCCCAAAGGATGGGCCATCTGCTGGTATAACTATGGTACTCTCTATGTCGTCGGCTTTTACACAACGTAAACTGAAATCAGGCTTGGCAATGACCGGCGAAATTACATTGCGCGGCAAAGTTTTGCCAGTGGGTGGTATAAAAGAGAAAATACTTGCCGCTAAGCGTGCCGGCATCATGGAGATTATGCTTTCAAAAGACAATCAAAAAGATGTGATGGAGATAAAACCCTTATATATAGAAGGGCTAAAATTTCATTACATTGAAACCATACAAGATGCTTTGGAAATAGCCCTAAGTAAAGAAATGGTGAATAAACCCTTACAATTGGAAGGCAAATCTGAGGATTGAAATCTAAAATTAAAAAAAAGCGGGGATGTAACTCATTGGTTATATTCCCGCTTTGTATTTTTATACAAAAATGATTATCAGTCGAATAGATCTTTCATTTTACTAAAAAAATTCTTATCTTTTTGTCCTTCTGAAATATTAAAAGCAGGCGAAGTCTTTAATTTTTCTATCGCTTTTCGGTCTTCGCCTTTTAAATTTTCAGGGATATACACCTGTATGCGAACCATCAGATCGCCTATAGCGTAGCTGTTTACCTGTGGCAACCCTTTTCCTTTAAGCCTCAAAACCTTTCCGGGTTGAGTACCTGGGTCTATTTTTACTTTCACTTTTCCATCTACCGTTGGTATTTCAACCTGAGTGCCCAGTATTGCGTCGGGTATGCTTATGACCAACAAATATATAAGATCGTTATCCTGGCGTATCAGGTCATTGTGCTCCTCTTCTTCAATGTGAATGATGAGATCACCATTTACACCACCACGTACAGCGGCATTGCCTTTTCCATTTACCTGAAGTTGCATGCCATCAGCAACACCTGCTGGTATATTTACAGTAATGATGTCATCGCCTTGCACTATACCTTCACCCAGGCAATGCTTACATTTATTTTTTATGGTGTAACCTTCGCCGCTGCACGAGGGGCATACACTGGTAGTTTGCATGGCTCCCAAAAAGGTTTGGGATACTCGGGTCACTTGTCCCGAGCCATGACAAGTGGGGCATTTGTCTTTACCACTGCCAGTTTCGGCACCGCTGCCCGAACAATGGTCGCAGCTAATAAATTTTTTTACTTTTATTTTTTTCTCTACGCCTTGGGCTATGTCTTTCAGATTTAGTTTCACCTTTACTCTGAGGTTTGATCCTCTGTTTACACGCTGGCCACCGCCTCTGTTGCGTTGACCACCAAAACCAAATAAATCGCCGAAATGAGAAAAAATATCGTCCATGTCCATACCCTGGCCATAGCCAGACTGGCCGCCAAGTCCTGCATGCCCGTATTGGTCGTATTTGGCACGTTTGTTATCATCTCCCAGTACATCGTAAGCTTCAGCAGCTTCTTTGAATTTGTCTTCCGCTGCCTTATCTCCCGGGTTTCTGTCGGGGTGATACTGAAGTGCAAGTTTCCGGTACGCTTTTTTCAACTCATCTTTAGATGCATTTTTAGCTACACCTAATATTTCGTAATAGTCTCTTTTGGCCATTTGCGTATATTCGTTTTTATATTTTATTCACCAATCACTACTTTGGCAAACCTAATCACTTTGTCGTGCAGGAAATACCCTTTTTCAATCACATCTACCACTTTACCTTTTAATTCTTCAGCCGGGGCAGGAATTTTAGTCAGTGCTTCGTGTACATCAGTATTGAATTCCTGATTTACAGATTCAATTTCTTTCACGCCTTTTTGTTGTAAAAAAGTCTTCAGGTTGCTGTATATAAGGTTTATACCTTCTTTTATAGCTTCAGGGTCTTTAGCTGTTTCTACAAATTTTATAGCTCGCTCAAAATTATCCATCACAGGTAGTAAGTTGAGCAGTATATCTTCGCCGGCAGTTTTTATGAGGTCAGAACGTTCTTTTAGGGTACGACGCTTATAATTGTCAAATTCGGCTACCAGTCTGATATACTTGTCTTTTTGTACATTCACTTCAGTGTTCAATTCTTCAATTTGTTTTTGCAAAGTATGATCAATGGTATGTGTATTGGCTGCTTGTTCTGAATTTGCCTGTTCGGAGCTTGTCTGGCTGGTAGTAGGCTCATTATTTTCAGCAGTAACATTGTTTTGCGCATTTTGCACATCATTGTTGTCTGTCAATTCGACATTTTCATTTTGAGGGTCTATCGTATTGTCAGTAGTTTGCATATTCTTATCCTTATTTTTACGGTTCATTTTCAGTTTCATGCTTCCAAAGAGTTTCATTTAGCATGACTTTTACATCCATACCAAATTGTTTGCCATTGTATTTTATATGTCAATATGACAGAAAGCACCAATAAGTACTGAAAGTCAGACTTATCGGTGCTTTCTTACTTTATTTTAGGATTTTAAAAGGGTAAAGACTGAATAATTATTTGTCAGTTTTTTTCTCTTCTTCTTTTAATACCAAAGCACTCAGGGTATCCTTAAGCTTGCTTCCTCGCAGGTTTACGGCTATGATGTTTCCTTTGCCATCGAGCAAGAAATTGGTAGGAATGCCTCTTACGCCATAAATTTTGGCAGGTTCAGAATTCCAGTATTTGAGGTCGCTTACATGGTAAGGCCATATTAAACCATCCTGGTCAATGCCGTTTACCCAAGCTTCCTTGGTTTGGTCGAGCGAAACACTGTATACGGTAAAACCATTGCCGGAGGCAAATTTCGCATCTTTGAATTCATTGTAAGCTGCTACAACTACAGGGTTTTCGCGGCGGCAAGGGCCACACCACGATGCCCAGAAATCTACCAGTACCAGTTGTCCTCTCAGGTCGGAGAGTGCATATTTTTCATTATTGGGAGATCTGTATTCAAGGTCAGGGGCTTGTTGACCTATATTTAGCCCTATGGTTTGAGCAGATGACGCTTGTACAAACAAAACGCTGATAATGAATAGAAATGAAATTTTTTTGAACATATTGTTATATCTAAATGTGTTTACTACCAAATAACAGAATTTGATTTAAAATATTTTGCGAAAAAAGTTATTAATCGTTAAAACGAGTAATGGAAGCTCCTATGCTGTTCAGTCGGAGGTCTATGTTCTGGTATCCGCGATCTATCTGGTCTATGTTGTGAATGGTGGATGTACCCTCTGCCGACATGGCAGCAATGAGCAGGGCTACACCAGCGCGTATATCAGGCGAGGTCATGCGGGTGGCACGAAGGCTGAATTTGCGATCGAGGCCTATTACAGTGGCCCTATGCGGATCGCAAAGTATTATTTGCGCTCCCATATCTATCAGTTTATCAACGAAGAACAAGCGGCTTTCGAACATTTTTTGGTGAATGAGCACACTGCCTTTGGCTTGGGTGGCTATTACCAGAAATATACTAAGCAGGTCGGGAGTAAGGCCTGGCCATGGGGCATCAGATATAGTAAGAATAGAGCCATCGATATAAGAATCAATTTCGTAATGAGATTGGGATGGAATGTATATGTCTTGTCCTTTTATTTGTAGATCTATACCCATTTTCATGAATGCTCCCGGTATGATGCCCAGGTGCTCTGGGGCAGCATTTTTGATGGTAATTTCAGATTCGGTCATAGCGGCCAGACCAATGAAACTGCCTATTTCTATCATATCGGGCAATATGGTGTGCGTTGTTCCATGCAGGCTGCTCACACCTTCTATGATGAGGAGGTTGGAGCCTATGCCGCTTATGCGTGCCCCCATGCTGTTGAGCATGTGCGAAAGCTGTTGCAGATACGGTTCGCAGGCAGCATTGTAAATGGTAGTGGTTCCTTCTGCCAAAACTGCGGCCATCAGTACGTTTGCTGTTCCGGTTACGGAGGCTTCATCTAATAAAATGTATTGCCCTTTAAGTTTTGTTGCCTTTATTTCGTAAAGGTTTTCATCGGGGTGGAAAATAAACTCAGCTCCCAGTTTTTGCAATCCGAGAAAATGTGTGTCCAACCTGCGTCGGCCTATTTTATCGCCACCTGGTTTCGGAACGATTACTGCTCCTATGCGCGAAAGTAATGGACCTACCATCATGATAGAGCCGCGCAAAGAAGTTGTTATTTTTCTAAATTCGGCGCTATTCAAAAAGTCAAGGTTAAGTTCGCTGGCCGTGAAACGGATGGTGGTATCGCCCAAGTTTTCGACTTTAACGCCTAGTTTGCGCAACAATTCGATGAGGTTGTTTACATCAAGTATGGAAGGAATATTATGTACAATGACAGGCTCTTGTGTGAGAAGTACAGCACTGATAATCTGTAATGCTTCATTTTTTGCACCTTGTGGGTGTAATTCGCCTTTTAGTTTTTTGCCACCAATTATTTGGAACGTTCCCATATCGCGTTGTGTTGTGGGATATAATTTAACGATTATCTCTTTTTATGCTTACTGTGGGTGTGTTTGTTTTTTTGAGTCTTGCTATTGGTGCGCAGCATAGGTTCTGCCACATCGGCCAGTTTTATGTTGCGGTTTATGTTTATCTGTCCTTCCGACATTTCGTGCAATGCATTAAAAATCACATCATCCGGAACAGAGTCTTTATTTACAACTGCATACGATTTTTTCATATGGCTCATCACCGCTTCTACCAACTGCTCTTTGCCTGGGCTTTCGGGCATTTCTATTACTTTTTTTACCACACTTTGTATGATGTAGCCGTAATGCCTGTATTTGAGGTTGTGTTGGTTGTATGGCAGCTTTTTAGGTCTTTCGTATATGCTTTCGCGGGTAGGTTTTACGTATGGTGAATCTATATCAAGGTTGAAATCGGCCATGATGTGGAGATGATCCCATAGCTTATGTTTGATATCACTCATTTCACGCAAAGCCGGATTTAAGTTTCCCATTACCCCTATTATGGCTTTCGCTGTTTTATTTCGTAGCTCGCGGTCTTCTATAGTAAGCAGGTGGTCAACCATTTGCTGAACATTACGTCCATATTCGGGTAATATCAGTTTCTTCTTGTTAGTATTATATTCCATGTAAAATTGAATAAAATGAGGTTGCTGCGAATATACATGCTGTGTATAATGCACTTATGCCAAGTAGCATCTTTAAGCAAACTAAAATGTTATGTGATTGTGTGATTATTCTTCATGCAAAAATAATTGAATATTTCATCATAACAAAATTACTTTTATGATGTATGATTATATGCCTATCTATCTGGTTTTGTTAGTATTGCGTATCCATTTAGTGTACATGGGAGCTCGCCAATATCAAATTAGCTTTTATCCTATTACAGTGAGTTTTGCAAATTTGAGCAGCAATTGTTTTTCTCCGCTTGCAAACGTGATGGTGGCTTTCTGGTTTGGAAAATCACCTTCCAGATGAAGTACCTTTCCTTTACCAAATCTCTCGTGCTCAACCGTGGCACCTATTTCCAGTTTGGCGTTGGTAGTGCCGGCAGATGGGGCAGCGTTCGAAGCGGTATCTTTCTTGATGTTTATCTGAGGGGTGGTTTGTGGTTTGGAGAAGTTTAATCGGGGGTTAGTATCCGTACTTATTACTGTATCTTCGGTATTTGGTTCTGGCTCATAATCGAAATTGCTTTTTAGTCCTGAGCCTTTGTAATCGGTGTATTTCGGATTTATTTCCTGCAAAAACCTACTTGGCCTGCA
Source organism: Bacteroidota bacterium (assembly GCA_020048155.1). Taxonomy (GTDB): domain Bacteria; phylum Bacteroidota; class Bacteroidia; order Bacteroidales; family DYOH01; genus JAIFMY01. The sequence goes on along the minus strand of JAIFMY010000090.1, from coordinate 5,742 downwards.
ACTGTGCAGATTGCCGTATTTGAAACGCGATTTGGTGAAACTGATCATCAGGTTTTGGGCTGCACGCGTTACTGCCACGTAAAACAAGCGGCGCTCTTCTTCCAGTTCGCGGAGCGAATTGATGGAAAGTTTTGAGGGGAAAAGCTCTTCTTCAACACCCGCCAGAAAAACGTTTTTGAACTCAAGTCCTTTTGAGGAGTGTATACTCATGAGGTTTACCTGGTCTGTTTCGGTTTTGTTGTTCATATCGTCGTTGGTGAGCAGCGATACGTTTTGCAGGTAGCGGTCGAGTGTGGGCGGTTCTTCCTCGCTGTTGTTTGAGCTCACAAATTCGCGGATACCATTGAGCAATTCCTGTACGTTTTCGTAGCGGCTTATTCCTTCCGGAGTTTTGTCTTCGTATATTTCTTTATTAAGCCCAGATGCAGAGTTTAGTTCCGAAGCGAGCGTATATGCATCGGTGTTGCTGAGTTTTTTCTGAAACGAAGTTATTATTTCTATGAATTTCTTTATTCCGCCTGCAGTTTTTCCGCCTATGCCAAGGGCTGTTATCTCGGGGCTGTGTAGCAAGTTCCATATACTCAGATTTTGGGCAGCTGCGGCTTCCTCTAGTTTTTCAACTGTTGTATCGCCAATCTGTCGTTTGGGATGATTGATAACCCTTTTGAGCGATTCGTTATCGTCGGGGTTTACTATCATCCGGCAGTAAGCCAGCAAGTCTTTTACTTCTTTTCGTTGGTAAAAAGAGAGTCCGCCATATATGCGGTACGGGATGTTGCGCTTGCGTAGTGCCTCCTCAAATACCCTCGACTGGGCATTGGTGCGGTAGAGTATTGCGAAGTCAGCGTAGTCGTAATGATCGCGCAGGCGAAGATCAGTTATTTCATTGCTGATGATGTATGCTTCTTCAACTTCTGTAACTGTTTCTTTTATAATTATTTTGCTGCCAACTTCATTTTCAGAGTATACGTCTTTTTTTATCTGGTTCCGGTTTTTTGCTATTATGCTGTTGGCGGCTTCTACTATGGTTTGGGTCGAACGGTAATTTTGTTCGAGTTTGAAGAGTTTATAGTTTTTGTAATCGTTCCGGAAATTGAGAATATTCTCGATTTGTGCACCACGGAACGAATAGATACTCTGGGCATCGTCGCCGACCACACAAAGGTTTTGATGACGGGCGCAGAGTTTTTTAATAGCCAGGTATTGCGAAAAGTTGGTGTCTTGGTACTCGTCTACCATGATGTACTTGTACTTATTCTGGTATTTTTCAAGTACTTCTGGGAAATCGCGCAGCAGAATATTCATATTGAGCAACAAATCGTCGAAGTCCATAGATTTGGCGGCGGCGCACCTGTGTTGGTATATTTTGTAAATGCGGCTTACTTCCGGCATGCGGGCTTGCCTGTCGCTTGATTTTAGTTGTTCGTTTCCTTCGTATCCGGCAGCGGTAATAAGGTTGTTTTTGGCAGAGGAAATACGTGAAGCAATATCGTTTATTTTGTAGGTCTGCGGGTCTAGTTTAAGTTCTTTTACTATCGATTTTATCAGGTTCTTGGCATCCTGGGTGTCGTAAATGGTGAAACTGGAAGGAAAATTGAGGTGATGCGCTTCGGCTCGAAGTATTTTTGCAAAAATGGAGTGAAACGTACCCATGACCAACTTTGTGGCCCTTTCGTTTCCAACCAGTTTGCCAATACGTTCTTTCATTTCTTTGGCGGCTTTGTTGGTAAATGTGAGCGCCATTATTTCCCAAGGGGCTACATCTTTGCTCAGCAGGTAAGCTATGCGGTAGGTGAGTACCCTGGTTTTTCCGGAGCCTGCCCCCGCTATTACCAAAGAAGCACCATCTACAGAGGTTACTGCAGCAAGTTGCGATTCATTCAGTTCGTTTAGGAAATCGGTTGTCATTATATACTTTCGCCATTAAATTTTCGGGTACAAATATATGTAAACATATATAATAGGTAGGTATAAAAATTTTAGGAAGTAGTCTTTTGCATGCATTATGATCAGGTATAAAATAAATAATAGCACTATTCGCTCAGTCTAAATTGCGATTGTGAAGCTATGTATTAATTTTGCCATTGAAAACGAAATAATTGTGATGACTCTACGTGAAATGAATATAAGTTTTTTGGCTTCGGTTCAAAAGTTGGTTTTGGGTATTATATTGTTCATTATACATTCTAATGCCAACGCGCAAGATGTTGAAATTAAGAGTATTCCGGACTATTATTTGGCCGATACTATACGTATATGTGCCGACTCAGTAATTACGCTGCAGGCTTTTTCGCTCACTACCACTGAGTGGGACGAGGCTACACGTTTTTATTGGTATTTTGGCGATGGAGTGCAAGAATCGGGCGAAGGGGCCGATTCCGTTACGCACAAGTATAGCGAAGGTGGTATACACTTTACGCTTCGTGTGCTGTAGCTGTTTCCCTGAAACCATTATTTAAAGGCACTATCACCTCGGTTGGCGAAAATACTTTATGCTTCAGCGAATTGGTGGCAGATACATTTGCACTGCACGGAAAAGTGGCAAGCCGTACCTGGAAATATGAGCCCGATACAGTTGCGTTTCTCAGTATTCCACAAGAAATATCTACCGGAAATCCATTTATTTCAGATATTTTGCAAGAAGCCTACCCATCCTCCAAATACATTACTTCAGCATCAGAGATTGATTCGTTGGTAATCCAAATTGAGCATTCAGATGCCTCGGAATTGGAAATAACCCTGACTTGCCCCAGCGGCAAATCGGTTCTGTTGAAGCCTGCTTTTCATGCATCTGCAAATTTTGGTGAGCCTGTTGATTTAGCTACGAATCTTTTGACCAAAGGCAAGCCTTACAATTATATTTTTACGACACTGAAAGCCGATTTCGATACCATGAGCAACGAGGCAGGAAAGTATGTACACGATTATAGCGATGTGCTTGATACAAACTACTCTGCTGCAAGCTATAGCAAGGATTTGACGCACTGGTGGGCTGCCCGTATAATGGCAACTGGACTTTGTTGGTGGTTGACAATGGGCTCAACAACAATGGGTTTGTAAGGCAATGGGGACTGTACTTGCACGAAAGACCTGCCAAGTGGACTATTTCACACACCTACCCCAAAACTTATTGGGAGGCCGGTACTGGTGCCGAAATAACCGAAGGGCTCAATTTGCCCGATGCTGTAGCCAAAACCAGCATTGAAGATTTGGTAGCAATGGTGTATTTCAAAGTTACTGATGATTATAATTGTGAGTATGATACCGCGTTGTCCGTAACCATTGAATCTGAAACCAAATGGACCAATGCCGGATACTATTGGACTTTTGGCGATGGATCTTCTGCCGATCTGACCGATACCATCACCCATATTTACAAAGAAAAAGGGAATTACAAAGTAATATATACTGCAATTTCGCAGTCGGGCTGCATCAATACCGATACATTAACCATTGTGGTCACAGCACCTGTTTCTACAATCAATGCGCCAAATGCCTTTTCGCCAAATGACGATGGGTTCAACGATAATTTTTCGGTAAAAACCGAAGGGATGCGAAATATAGAAATGGCAATTTTTAGCAGGAATGGCACCCGATTGGCCGTTCTGAAAGGGGTAGATGCACTTGAAGCAGGTTGGGATGGCAGCATAGGCAATGATGGTTCGGCCGTAGTGCCTCCCGGAGTGTATTACTACCACTTGCGCGGAGAAGGGCTTGATGATAAAAAATACAACCAAGGTGGCTCTATTCAGCTTTTTAAGTAAAAACACTTCATCAACACTTTACTATAGCATGGCAAACTAGGAAAAGAAGTGGTTTTTTAGTATTTTTGAATAATTGATTTTTATGTGTTGTTCACCTAAAAAAACTCCGTATTATGAGTGTCACTTTAGCTGCCAATAATATAAGCGATAAGGAAATGTTGCTCGAACATTTCGAAGCATCTCTTGTAAATGAAATGTTGCAATACGAGAAGATGGAATTTCCTGCGGGTATAAATCTGAGTGTAGCTACCTCTGGACGACCATTCTTGCCACTTGTACTGCAAGGTAGGGTACGCATTTCCAGAATAGATAGTTTTGGGGAAGAAATCACATATTATCCGGTAGATAAGCTTGAGTGTTGCATTCTTTCTATCACAGCTTCTTTGCGCAATGCCTGGGGGCAACATATGCTTTTGTCGCCCGACCAGCGAGCCAATGTAATTGCCGAAACTCCCGGTCAGATACTTGCCATACCTACCGAAATGGCTGATATATGGATGAATAAATATGAATCGTGGAGAAAGTATGTGCTCGATTTATACCAACAACGCTTGAGAGATCTCATACAGCAGCACGAATTGGCTACACAACAACGGAATGAAATTTATCACCAGAAAAAGCAAATCACAGATAGCATACGGTATGCGCAGCGTATACAAGGTGCTGTGCTTCGTTCTGGCTGGTATCTCGAAGAAAGCATGCCTGAGCATTTCATATATTTCAGGCCTCGGGATATAGTAAGTGGCGATTTCTACTGGATGTCTAGAATGAAAAATCTTGAGGGGAATAGGAATTTAAACGACCTTATAATAATAGCAGTAGCAGATTGCACCGGGCATGGTGTACCCGGAGCGTTTATGAGTATGCTTGGCATGTCTTTCCTCAACGAAATCATCACCCATTACAATGCCACCGATAGTGGAGGCGTATTAGATATACTCCGACAGAAGGTGAAGCAGGCTCTCCAGCAATCTGTAGAAAAGGATGCACCACATGATGGCATGGATATTTCATTATGTATAGTGGATCAGGCGAACATGAAACTGCAATTTGCAGGGGCCAACAACCCAATGTATATCATACGTGCCAATAGCCTGATAGAAGTGAAGGCTACCCGAAATCCCATTGGTAGCTATCTCAAGGAAGTGCCATTTCAAAGTCAGACCTTGGACATTCATCCCGGGGATTTGATTTATATGTTTTCAGATGGGTTCGGCGACCAATTTGGAGGTCCTAAAGGGGATAAATACAAATCGAAGAGAATGAAAGAACTTTTTTTGCAAATACATCAACAATCTATTCCCGAACAAAAGGAAAGTATACAAACTGAATTTGAAAACTGGATAAATGCCGGAGATTATGACCAAGTAGATGATGTGCTTGTAGTTGGTATACAATTTTAAAATTTTATACGCAGTTGTACTTTCAATTCTGTACGGGTTTGCCCCACGATTTCGGCAGGTCCCGAACTTAGGCTTTCTGTCTGATTGTAATACCATTGCGATACTCTTAACCATGCATCTACCTGCTCAGATATGGTATATTTGTATGTGAGATACCAGCGAGTTCCCCTATTGAAATATGCAGGGAATCCAAAAGCGTAGAGCACATCGCTTTCATAGGCATACAATCGTGCATTGAAAGCAGCATCAAATATGGCAAATCTGGCATTGAGCACCGATTTATATTCCGGCAAGTTCAATGCTATATCCTGGTACATAAGAAATCCATACTCGGGTTTTACCATTTCTTTCCGGTAAATGGTGTATTCTATTCTGTTTTTGAGGGTGATGAATGCGTTGATTTTGGATACAAACTGCAGCCTGATATTGGTTTTGGTCACATCTACCGGCGAGCTGATTATATTGTCGCCCTGGTCGGCCAGGTTTTCAGGTTTTTGCCCATGCCTGATGTGAATGTAGGTATTGGAATTCCGGTTTATGCGATAATACAGTTTCAGGTAAAGTTCTGCACCTTG
>JAIFMY010000217.1 GCA_020048155.1 Bacteroidota bacterium | reverse complement strand
GCAAGCCCTATGATGATGGGGTATATAATTTTGTAAATCTTAAGTTCCTGAAGTGCTAAACGGCCTTTTTCGGTCTGTTTCGATTCCATATGGTATTTGCTTTAATTCAATGTTAAAGATAATAATTTAGATGTGCAAATTGTTTTCATCCAATTCGGTGCTTGTCTTTCTCAACAAATCTGTCACTTCTTGCAATTCGCTTTTATGCAGAAAATTATAGTCGTTTATCACTTTTTGCAAAAATAATTCCGGATGCAGTTGTACCTGAATGTCCATCAATTTTTCTGCTGCTAATTTTGCTTTACCAATAAGCTCATTGTTTTTTGGTGAACTTCGGTTTGATCGGAATTGCTGTAATACATTGGCGATGATCTTGATATCTTTTTCGCTTATTTTGCTGCTTTGTGGGTACGCCAATTGGTAGTTGTCGGGTATTTTTTTTAGAAACTGGGGATACGGATTGTCTTGTTTATTGAGTTTCACTACGGTAGTTCCGGCTGCCATATCTCCTAGCCGTTGTCCTTTGTTGCTCATAAGTATACTCACTATAGCTACCATTCCTGAAAAGAGGGTAATGTCTACCAACCTGAATATCCAACGGATTAGATAATTGCTTAGAGATGCCTCAGCTCCGTCAGCTCGCATAACTTTTATTTGCATTATTTTTTTTCCGAAACTTTGTCCATTGTTTATTATTTCTAAAAGCAAATGGTAGATTGCAATCGGCAGCAACATAAAGTAAACGGTCACATCTGATTCCAGATTTAGGATATCAATAAGAACGAATACAAATATAAAATATGCCACAAAGAATAACCAATCTATGAGTGTTGCTAAAATGCGATCACCTACGCTTGCAATGGCATAATGCAGGGTTACGTTGTGTGTGGTTTGTATATGTATATTTTCCATGCAATTTGTTCTCAAACTAAGTTTCAAAAATATTTAATTTTCTTACTATATTTTCATAAGTATTGTCTGTAGTTTTGGTTTTAACTAATATTATTTGAGAACAGGTATATTTTTTTAAAAATAAAAAAGCCGCAGGTATTTCCTACGGCTTTAACTTTATGTATTTATCCAACAAGAAGTGGTATTAGAATTTAAATTCAATTCCTTGTGCTAGTTGTACTTGGTTCGAGAAGTTGATATTATTTGTTTGTCTACGCATATAAACTTTCCAAGAATCTGAGCCAGATTCGCGTCCGCCACCAGTTTCTTTTTCGCCTCCAAATGCACCACCAATTTCGGCGCCCGATGTACCAGTGTTTACATTGGCGATACCGCAATCAGAACCTGCATCTGAAATGAATAATTCGGCCTCGCGCATGCTGTCGGTAAATATGGCAGATGACAAACCTTGAGGTACGCCATTGTTGAGGGCTATGGCCTCTTCTATGGTTTTGTATTTCATCAGATACAGCAGTGGTGCAAATGTTTCTTCCTGTACAATATGCCAATGATTTTCAGCTTCTGCTATTGCTGGTACTACATAGGTACCGCAATCGAAGCCTTCGCCGGACATAACTGCTCCACCAAACAATATATTTCCACCACTTTGTTTCACTTGCTCTATGGCTGCGGTAAATACATTTACTGATATGGTGTCTATAAGCGGACCTACTACGGTTGACGAATCTAGGGGATTGCCAATGCGTGTTTTTATTTGTTTGTATGCTTTGAATAGTCTGTCTTTTACTTCTTCGTACTTCGACTCGTGTACGATCACCCTGCGGGTGCTTGTGCAGCGCTGACCAGCTGTACCTACTGCTCCGAATACTATGGATTGCAGGGCCATTTCGAGGTTAGAGTGTTCAGACACAATCACTGCATTGTTTCCACCCAATTCGAGTATGGTTTTTCCCAAACGTTTTCCAACTATGGCACCTACTTTTTTGCCTACAGCAGTTGAACCTGTAACTGAGAACAATGGAATGCGATTGTCTGCCAAGAAATTGTCTCCCAGCACAGATGATTTGGCAATCACGAGGTTGAAAACGCCTTCAGGTACATTATTTTTTTTGAGAACGTCTTTTATGATATTTTGAGTGGCTATGGCTGTGAGTGGAGTTTTAGAACTTGGTTTCCAAACTACTACGTCGCCACATACTGCTGCTAGCATACTATTCCATGCCCATACAGCTACTGGAAAGTTGAATGAAGTTACCAAGCCTACAATTCCGAGTGGTATGTATTGGTCCATGAGTCTGTGGCTTACTCTTTCTGAGTGCATGGTGAAACCATTTAATAAGCGTGACTGTCCGACAGCAAAATCGCATATGTCAATCATTTCCTGTACTTCGCCAAGTCCTTCTTGGTATATTTTCCCCATTTCCAAGGTTACAAGTTTACCCAAATCATCTTTGGCAGCACGCAGCGCATCACCAATCTGGCGGACTACTTCACCTCTGATGGGAGCTGGCACCAAACGCCACTCAGCGAATGCTTTTTGGGCTTCATCCATTATGGTATTGTAATTTTCGATAGATGCATTCTGAATCTTTGCAATCAGTCTTCCATCAATTGGCGAGTATGACTCAGTAAGTCCTCCTTCTGCTGTCAGCCAATTTGTACCGGTACAAACGCCCTGATTTATTTCTTTTATGCCTAGTCTGCTCAGCACAGCCGACATTTCGTACTTACTTTCTGTAATCCATGTATTGTTCATAGCTTAATTAAGTTGTTGGTTTATATTGCTTTATATTATTGCCGTATTCGTTTGCGGTTTCGTTTACGAAAGTAAAACGAATTTATAAACCTAGGAAGAATAAAATGCCCTTTCTGTTTTATAACACCTTATCTGCTGTTTTTCAATGATAGGTTTGTTGGGAATGTGTTTGTTTATTTGGTTTTCGGTGACTCGCTCTTGTTTAAAGCTTTGTTTTTGCAGTGTTGCAAACTTTTGACTTTTTGTGTGTAACTATATAAACAAAACGGATTCAGAAATATCACATCAATGCCAAAGCGAAGATGAGTTGTTATCTGAATCCGTGTAATTAGATTGAAAGAACTTAAATAAGAGGTTTATTGCTTGTAAAAGTTTGTACTTTCAAATATTTTATCGGCACTTTTGGCTATAAATCCACCATAAAGATTGCCATTTGCATCGGGGAAACGCCTTGCAAACTCATAGTAGCATGCAGGAACTTGCTGCGGACCTTCTATAAAATCAACTTCTATGATGTCTGCCATGGTGCTCGATTGTTGCAGCAATTCTTCGGGCGTGCCTTTTATTTCGCCACCAGAGCTATTAAGTACAAAACCACTGTCTTTGAGTAATTGGTTTACAGATTCGAGGGTTGGGAAATTTTTGAGTGAGCTCACATCTACTGTAAAGTGATTGGCTCTGTAGCCATAGACATACAACCAAGCTGCGTATTCCGATTCAGTACGTAGTTTATTGTAAGTTTCAAAACTGGGTTTTCCCCATATATTATGACTTAAATATAACTCGTTGGCATCTACTTTTTCAAAATCTATTTTAGCATATATATCATGTATGATGCTTTGGGTTTCCTCACTTAGTTTTTCAACCAGTAGCTCGCTAATGAATACACGAGGCGATTCTGGAAAATTTGGATGGTGAAAATGTTTTGCGAAAAGCTTTTTTTCTTCAAAATGGTAGGTTCCCATTTCTATAAATCCAGCTTTAACAAAAGGAACCGCCAGCACATCAATTCCGAGTTTGGGGTGGTTGAAGGTACGAAAGGCGATATGGTCATTGTTTACAGTTTCGCCATGTGATGTAAATAAATTGTAGACAGCAAGTGCGGAACGGTTTTGGCCAGAATAGTCTGCCCATAATTTGTCGAATATTTGTTGATAGATCATATGATATTGGTTTAGTGCGTATTGGTATTGTTTGTTTTAAGCGTAGCTTTTCATAGAATGCATGAGGGAGAGTAGGTCATCCATATACTCGCGATTATTGGCCAGGCGTGGTATTTTGTGCTGCCCACCCAGTTTCCCTTTATTTTTAAGCCAAATATAAAACAGATCGCTTGGCGCGACAATAACTTCGGGCATAGTAAGGTTTATGTCTTTGTATCTTTTAGCCTCATAATCCGAGTTAAGCGTTTTTAGTGTGTTATCCAATATTTCAGTGAAGTGCTGTATGTCTTCAGGTTCTTTCGAAAACTCCAATAACCACTGATGGCGGCCTTTGTCTGAATTGGTTATAAATACTGGCGCGGCTGTGTATTCTCTAAGTTCTGCATGCGTTTTTTCGCATGCTTCTTTTATTGCAATGTTTGCGTTGTCTATCATGAGCTCTTCTCCAAAAGCATTGATGTAATGCTTGGTGCGCCCGGCTATTTTAATTTTGAAAGGGTAAATTGAAGTGAATTTCACTGTATCTCCAATTTTATAGCGCCAAAGTCCGGCATTAGTGCTTATGACCATTGCGTAAATTTTGTCTTTTTCTACCTGCGAAAGGGTATAAATTCGGGGTGAGTCCAGATCTATGTCTTCGATGGGGATGAATTCATAGAATATACCATAATCCAGCATCAGTAGCATATCGTCGGTATTGGTATCGTCTTGAATTCCAAAAAAGCCTTCTGATGCATTGTAAGTTTCCATGTACCTCATTTTGCTTGGGTCAATCAGCTTATTATACTGATCGCGATAAGGAAGGAAACTAACACCTCCATGAATGAACACCTCAAGATTTGGCCAGATTTCATGCAAGCTCTTTTTTCCTGTAATTTCAAGAATTCGTTTGATGAGCACCAGTGTCCATGAGGGGACCCCTGATATATTGGTTACATTCTCTTGAATAGTAGCGTTGGCCATTTTTTCTATCTTTTGTTCCCATTCGTCCATCAGGGCTATGGATAAATCGGGAGTACGGAAAAAATGTGCCCAAAATGGCATATTTTGTATGAGAACTGCTGACAAATCACCATAGTATGATTCGTTGCTCAAATTATTAATTTGGTGACTGCCACCAATGATAAGACTTTTGCCAACAAATAGTTTTGTGTTTTGCACTTTAGATGCATATACAGCTATGGTATCCTGACCCGCCTTGAAATGACAGTTTTCTAAAGCATCATTGCTTACAGGTATATACTTGGATTTATCGTCGGTGGTACCTGACGATTTTGCGAACCACTTTATTTCTCCAGGCCAAAGCACATTGGGCATACCGCTTCTGCTTTTTTCAATCAAAGGTTTCAAATCTTCGTAACTACTAATGGGTACACGACTTTGGAAATCGTTGATATTTTCGACAGAACTAAAGCCATAACGGGTTCCCCATTCAGTATTTTCTGCTTTCTGTATAAGGTTCATGAAAACTTCCCGCTGCGTTTCAATCGGATATTTTCTAAACATATCAATCTGATTCATGCGCTTGGTCATGAGCCACGAAATGAGAGAATTTATTATGGATCTTGTCATGTGCTGAATTAAATAGTTTAATGCGTTTTGTATTAGTATGCCGAAGATTGTTTACTTTTGGGGGCGAAAGTTAAAGAATCTTTTTTATCACCCCAATTCATAAATATTTAATAATTATTAAACTAATATTTTTCATATGGTCAGTTTGATTGACTTGTTTGTAGCCATCACACTTGCATGGGGCATTACCAGCGGTTGGAAAAAGGGGTTTCTTATTCAATTCGTGTCATTTGGTGTGATGCTTATTGGTATTTTTCTCGCCAATTTATTGGCTTTGGCCTCTGCTAAATCTTTTCCCAGATTCAATCTGAATCCGCATGTATTCATGATGGCGCTTTTTATTGTTTTTACCCTTGTAGCCGGATACATGAGCTATATTATTGAGAAAATTGTGGAAAAAATGACCGAACAAATAAAGGTGAGTAGCACAGTACGAATAGTAGGAGTAGGTATTGGTGGTGCAAAAATGTTTTTGCTTGATAGCGTTTTTGTTTACTTGCTCAATGGGTTCAATAGTGCTCGTGAAATTCTACCGCATAGTATGTTCGACAATTCATTCTTCAACGAGCCTATGGTAAAGTTGGCACCTATTGTGTTTCGTTTTTTACAGAACTACGATTTTCAACCTATCGTTTAGTTGATTCAACTTATTGGTTGTACCAACTTAGTATTGAGTCAAATATCAATTTTCCATCGGAGTTGCGCAGCTCTAGATCCGATGCCCTTTCAGGGTGAGGCATCATGCCGTATACATTGCGGTTTTTGTTACAGATACCTGCTATGTTTTGTACAGAGCCATTTGGGTTTGCATCTGCATTTATATGGCCTTTTTCATCGCAGTATCTGAATAGAATCTGGCGGTTGGCATGGAGTTCTTGTAAAGTTTTACTATCTGCATAATATCTGCCCTCGCCATGCGCAATTGGTATTTTGAGTGCTTCAGACGTAATTATCTCAGATGTAATGGCCGATTCGTCATTGTCGGCAGTGATATACACGTTTTTGCAAATAAATTTTTGCGTATCGTTGTGTAGCAGTGCACCCGGAAGCAGACCTGCTTCGCAGAGTATCTGAAAACCATTGCATACGCCGAACACAAATCCTCCATTGTGGGCATACTTGATGACTTTTTCCATAATTGGGCTGAAACGTGCCAGCGCTCCGCTGCGCAGATAGTCGCCGTAGGAAAATCCACCAGGTAGTATGATTCCATCTACATCATGCAGATCTTCGTCTTTGTGCCAGAGGCGCACAACTTCTTGCCCCATTATTTCTTTGAGCACAAATATCATGTCTTCGTCACAATTGGAACCCGGAAAAATAACTACACCAAATTTCATGTTCAATTCTTTTGCGGCAAAGGTAATTATTTATACCTATTCTGCAAATGATGTCTTTTTTTAGCTCAGAAAACTGTGTGTTATATTAGTAAGGAATAGTAGTAAAATGATGATAATACTTATTTGAAGAATTCTTTTCCTGCGGAATGTCAGGTACCAGTTTGTTAGAATAAAACTGATTGGAATCGCTGCCCAAATGATAGTGTGCCATTGCACAAAATCAAATATCAGAAATATAGAAAGGTGATATAAAATTATTATTACCTGGATATTGTTGTAGCGCCTGATACCAATTTTGCGGCTTCGTTCTTTGTACAACCAAAAAATTCCCATTAGCAATATTATTCCTATAAAAATGAGTGAAACTATATATACTTCTGAGAGTGCCGGAATAATTTGTTTTTCAAAAAATACACGTGTGAAGTAATTGAAAAACACATTTAAGTTACCGTTTTTGAGATACCAGATGGAACCTACCAGATATATGGGTATGAAAATGCCTAGTAAAAGGGCTATTCCTGATTTGATATTCAAATCGTTGCGAACTGTATATATACCATATATTACCGGGGGAAGAATAAAAATGAAACTGCTGTTCAAGATGGTACCTAAGCTAAGTAAAATACTGATTTCGAATACGTTTTTGACTGGTGTATTGGTTTCATACATCGCAAAAAGCTTAAAGTAAATAATCAAAAGAATTAGGTTGGCTAGTAAACTTATAAGTATATAGTGATTTACCAATACAAGGGATGAAATAGTAATGTATAGAATACTTATGACATAGGAGCGCTGTGTAACAAGGTTGAACCTGATGAAAATACGTAGGATAAAAATGGCCCCACTAAGCATAAGCATAAAGTGAATGGCGGTACGCAGCAAAGGATAAGCTTCTATAGCCGATGCATTTGGAAAAAAATAATTGATGAGACTTTCGTCGGTAGATATTGGAGTATATGCTATTGTGTAGTGATAAGGTATCCAGCTTGCCAACGCAAGCAATGGTATAATGATTTGCAGAATTGGCGAATATGATGTAAACCAGCGTAATAGCATATTTTTATTGCTTCCGGTATTATAAATCAAAACCTATATCGGTGCGATAATACATATCTCTGAACTTGATGCCTTCTATTGCGTGGTAAGTCTTTTTAAGTGCGTCTGCCATATTGTTTCCCATACTGCAAACAGCTAATACCCTGCCGCCTTGCGTGTTTATATTTTCTCCATCTTTTTTCGTACCTGCATGAAATACTATTGATTCTGTTGATTCTGAAAATTCAATGGGATATCCGGTTGAATAACTGCCAGGGTATCCGCCTGAAACCAGCATTACTGTGGCTGCGGTTTTTGGACTAATTTGCAGTTTGGTTTCGTTCAACTTTCGTTTGGAGCATGCTTCGAATATCTCGAGCAAATCCGATTCTATGCGTGGCATGATAGATTCAGTTTCAGGGTCGCCCATACGCACATTGTATTCTATCACATAGGGTTCTCCTTTTACATTCATGAGTCCTACAAATATAAATCCGCAGTAATCAATATTTTCTTTTATCAAACCTTCCAGCGTTTTGCGTATGATGCGATTTTCTACTTTTTGCATGAAAGCTTCAGTGGCAAATGGCACCGGGGAAATGGATCCCATTCCGCCTGTGTTTGGTCCGGTATCGGCTACACCTATGCGCTTGTAATCTTTGGCTTCGGGCAAGATGAGGTAGTTTTGACCATCGAAAAGTGCAAATGCTGAAAGTTCTATACCATCCAGAAATTCTTCTATTACTACTTTGTTGCTCGCTTCCCCAAACATACCCTCGAGCATTTGAGTAAGTGTATTTGATGCTTCCAACAAATCACTTGTTATAATCACTCCTTTTCCGGCGGCCAGACCATCGGCTTTGAGCACATAGGGTGGTGTAAGGGTTTTAAGGAAAGCAAGGCCTTCTTCTAAATTGTATTTTGTGATGGTTTTGTATTGTGCTGTAGGTATTTGGTATTTTACCATAAATTCCTTTGCGAAATCTTTACTCCCTTCAAGCATGGCCCCACTTCTATTTGGACCTATTATTGGTATATGCTTTACTTCGGGAGTTTGCTTGAAAAAATCTACTAAGCCTTCTACTAGTGGTGCTTCAGGTCCTACTATAATCATACCAATGTGTTGGCTTACACAAAACGATGATATTGCGTAAAATTGATTGGCGGCAATGTTTATACATTCTGCTATATCAGCAATTCCAGGGTTTCCTGGTGCCACATATAGTTTAGTTAGTTTTTTACTTTGACTGAGTTTCCATGCTATGGCATGCTCCCTGCCGCCAGATCCCAACAACAATACATTCATATACAGAGTTGTATTTTTTTGTTTAAATGGATTTCAATATTTCTGCTGCTTTCTCGAGTACCTTGTTCGTTTTTGCAAAGCAAATACGCAGCACTTTATCGTCTGATTTATCGTGATAAAATACTGAAACAGGAATGGTTGCTATTTTGTTAATAGCCACTAATTTTTCTGTAAAGTCTAGATCTTTTTCCTCTGATATGGATTTGTAACCAATCAGTTGGAAATAAGTCCCTTGGGTTGGCAATATATCAAAGCGAGAGCCTTGCATCAGATTGAGGAAAAAATCGCGCCTTTCTTCATAAAAATCAGACAGATACAAATACTTTTCTTTTTGGTTTATGTATTCGGCAAGTGCATATTGTATAGGTGTGTTTACAGTAAAAACCTGAAACTGATGTATGCGTCTGAATTCTTTCATAAGTGCTTCCGGTGCAACTGCGTATCCTATTTTCCATCCTGTGGTATGGTAGGTTTTACCAAAAGAAGAAATAATAATGGCTCGTTCTGCCAGCTTTGGGTAGCGTGCTGCACTCAAGTGTGGCCTTTTATCAAATACTATGTGTTCATATACTTCATCACTAAGCAGAAGTATACGTGTACCTTGTATGAGCCTTTCAAGCGTTTTCATATCCTCATCGCTCATTACCATGCCTGTAGGGTTGTGTGGAGTGTTGAGGATTATCATACGGGTGCGTGAGCTGATTACTTTTTTGACTTCTTCCCACTCAATGCGATAATCGGGATATTTGAGTTTAACAAATACCGGCTGACCACCATTGAGCCGAACCATAGGTTCGTATGAGTCGTATGCAGGCTCAAATAGAATGACTTCATCGTCTTCGCGCACAAAAGCGGTAATTGCTGATGCGAGTGCCTGAGTGGCGCCTGCAGTAATGGTTATTTCTGTTTCAGGGTTATATATTGCTGTATGCAACATTTCAATTTTTTCAGAAATCTTGTTACGCAACTGAGGCAAGCCTGGCATTGGCGCATATTGATTTTGGCCGGTTCGCATGTAGTGGTTCACCAAGTCTATTAGTTCCGAAGAAACTTCAAAATCGGGGAAACCTTGAGAAACATTGAGCGCATTGTGCTCCAGAGCTTTCTGTGACATAACGCTAAATATGCTCGTACCTACGTTAGGCAATTTAGATTGTGTTGAAATGGGTGTTTGCATAATTGATAAATGTGTACAAAAGTAATATTTTGTTACTTAATTCTCTGCTTGTTCTATATCATGTTTCACCATTTGCTTTACGATTTTTATAAGCATTTCATACTCAAATCCTTTGGAAAGTAAATATTGAATTGTTTTTTGGGTTTGCACCTCTGGTTCTAATTTGTAGAGGGTTTTCCATTTTTTGTTTGCTTCGTGCAGGGCAATTTTTTCGTACCCTTCTTTTTGCAAGGCATCTAAACTCTTTTTAATAGTACTTTCAGATATATATTTTTGTAAGAGAGCTTGTTGTATTTTATATTTGCCCCAGTGGTTGAACTTTAGCTTGTCATTTGCATACGCGAGTGAATACCGTTCATCGTCCAAAAAGCGATTTAGAACCAACTCGTTCATTATATCTTCTATTTCATCGTCCTCCAATTTTTGCCCCTTAAGTTTTTGTCGTATATCAAACATAGCATATTCTGTTTTGCTGCACAGAGCGGCCATAGCTTTATATTGTTTTTTACCTGATTCAGTCATTGTCATTATTTTTTTATTCCTTTTACCATTCTATCTTTTCCCGAAAGGTCTTTTTTAATTTCTACTTTCACAAATCCGGCTTGCTCCATATATTTTTTTACTTCGCTTGCATATAAGTAATGGGTTTCAAAATACAATTCGCCTCCCGCCTTTAGGTATTGTATTGCAAAATTGGTGATATGTGTATAAAATTTCAAAGGATTGTGGTTTGGTACAAAAAGAGCAATATGGGGCTCAAAGTGCAAAACTTGTGTCTGCATCTCCTCTTTTTCACTTTCGGGCACATAGGGAGGATTTGACACAATAATATCGAATTGAATTTCAGGTGAGGTATAACTGAAAATATCCGCTTGTATGAACTCAATTTTAGCATCATGTTCTTTGGCGTTATCCTGTGCCACTTGCAATGCATCGGCTGAAACATCTATGGCATATACTGTAGCTCCATGAAATATCTTATTGAGAATTATGGCAATACAACCACTTCCGGTACCTATATCCAGAATATTTTTTTTTGCGTTTAAGGAGTCTTCCTTTATCCATTCTATTAGTTCTTCAGTTTCTGGCCTTGGTATAAGTACGTTCTTGTTTACCTTAAATATTCGATCGTAAAAATATGCCTGCCCCAATATATACTGCAGTGGCTCACCTGCTTTTAGTTGGTTTATTTGCTCTGCAAGCTTTTCTACCTGTTCTGGAGTCAGGTAGTCTGCATCTGCTAGTATTTGTTGGGCTGAGTTAAGGCCGGTTGCATACTCAAGAAGTTCGCGTTTTATGCTTATAAGTTCACTATTGCTGTATACATCAGCCAATTCAGTTGTTACATACTTTTGGGCCTGTTTTATATTCATTTTCATGGAGTAAAATTATAAATTTTTCAGAAAGCAATAGCGTTTTAGATTTTCGTGAAATGATGCTAAATTTGTATACATATTATTAGTATGTAAGGAATGACTTCTATCGATGAAAAATATATGCGACGCTGCCTAGAATTGGCTGCAATGGGGCGAAATCATGTTTCACCAAACCCTATGGTGGGCGCAGTGGTAGTGCACGATGGTATGATAATAGGTGAAGGCTACCATTACAAATATGGCGGACCGCACGCCGAAGTGAATGCGATAAAAGCTGTAACCAATAAAGAACTTCTTACACAAGCTACTGTGTATGTGAGTTTAGAACCTTGTTCCCATTTTGGCAAAACTCCTCCTTGCGCCAACTTGTTGGCTTCTTTTCCTGTAAAAAGGGTAGTAGTAGGGGCTACTGATTCTAACGCCAAAGTAGCCGGTAAAGGCATAGATATACTCAGAAAAGCTGGTATAGAGGTCACCGTAGGAGTACTCGAAGAACAATGCAGAGATTTGAACCGCAGTTTCTTTACAATGCATGAAAAACGCAGACCATATATTATACTCAAATGGGCACAATCGCTCGATGGCTTTTTAGATATATATCGCCCAAAAGATGCTCCACGCGAGCCACATTGGATTACCAATAAACTGTCGCGCAGATTGGTACACAAATGGCGAGCTGAAGAACCATCAATTATGATAGGTACCAACACAGCTCTGAAGGATAATCCCCGTCTCGATGTGCGTGATTGGGATGGGAATAACCCTATACGCATTGTACTCGACCGCATTGGCCGTTTGCCTTCCGATTTACATTTTTTTGACCAAAGTACCCACACTGTTGTATTTACTGAATGTGAACGACCAAACAAGCATAACCTGACATATGTTAAAGTAAATGAAGATATCAATGTGCTCGATAAATCTCTCAGCTACTTGTTTGAGCAAGGAATCTCTAGTTTATTAGTGGAAGGGGGAAACGAATTGCTCAATAGTTTTATCAAAAGAGATTTGTGGGACGAAAGCCGCGTTTTTGTTGGAAATACATTGTTCTTTGAAGGAGTAAAAGCGCCCATTATTCATGCATATCCTGCAATGGAGGAGTGGTTGGAAGACACCCGATTGTTGGTTTACAAACGAAATGTATGAGTTATACTCAACCGCTTATAAATATTTGGTTTATAGTTTAATTAACCATATAAAAGGGGACTTTTTATTCTTAAATTTTTTTATTTAGGTTTTAATATTTAATTTCGCCCAGTTTTTTTCTAAAATGGGAACGTTAAGTCCATACATAATTGCATACGCATCGCTCAAAATGGGAATGCACTCGTTTAGTTTCGAACTGAACGACGCATTCTTTGCACATTTTCCTGAAGGATTGGTGCAGAAAGGTCATTTGCATGTGCAGGTTCAATTAGAAAGAAACACTACAGTACTTCATTTCACTATTGCCGTTAAAGGAACAATAGAATTACCTTGTGACAGATGCCTCGATAATTTTACTCTGAAGCAAGATTTTAGTGAAGAATTGTTTGTGAAATTCGGACAAGAATATGCCGAGTTGGAAGACAACGTGGTAGTAATACCGGAATCGGATCATCAGGTAGATTTGTCGCAATACCTATATGAATACGTACATTTGCACTTGCCCTTGCGCAAGGTGCACAGCGGCAAGGTAGGTACGACCAATGGTTGCAATGCTGATATGATAAAGATGATAAAAAAAGTTAATACAGATACTGACGCTCAGGCAACTGACCCACGTTGGGATTCTCTCAAAGATTTATTAAGTTAATTGTTTCACACTTCTAATAACATACTAAAATGCCAAATCCGAAGCATAGGACGTCCAAGCAACGTAAACACAAACGCAGAACCCACCTCAAAGCAGAAACAGCAACATTACACGCATGTTCAAACTGTGGTACTTCTGTACAGTACCATCATGTTTGCCCAGAATGTGGTCACTATCGTGGTAAACTCGTAATTGAGAAAGAGGTAACGGCATAATACCATGCCTCTTTTTTTATTTATTTTCTAATTTTTTTCAAAAAAACTTTAGCAGATGCGAATAGGAATCGATATTATGGGGGGTGACTTCGCTCCAGATGTTGTAGTTAAAGGAGCTGTAGAATCCCTACCTCACTTATCAGCCGGGCATCGAATCGTTCTTATTGGCGATAAAGATGCGGCACTTAGAATATTGGCCAAGGAGAATGCTGATCCTGCCCACTTTGATTTTGTGCACACCACCGAAGTAATTCAGATGGGGGATAACCCCTATAAGTCGTTTTCCAAACTTTCTGATTCGTCCATTGTTGTTGGATTTAAGCTTCTTAAAACTAAACAGATAGATGTTTTTGGCAGTGCTGGAAATACCGGTGCCATGATGGTGGGTGCAATGACTGTGATTAAAGCCCTCAAAGGGGTTATTCGGCCTACCATAGCTGCGCTCATACCCCGTTCTGAAGGGAAATATTCGCTGGTGCTCGATGTTGGGCTCAACCCCGATGCCAAGCCCGATGTACTGTATCAATACGGTATATTCGGTAAAGTATATGCTGAAAATGTACTCAATTACCAAAATCCTCGTGTAGCATTGCTCAATATTGGTTCAGAACCCGAAAAGGGAAGTCTGGTAGTGAAGGCTGCATATGAGCTCATGGAAAACAACAAAGATTTTAATTTCTTTGGCAACGTAGAAGGTTCAGACTTCTTTAAAGAGAGTTTGCCTGAAGTTATTGTTACCGATGGCTTTGTAGGAAATATACTACTCAAACAAGCTGAAGCTTTTTATTCACTTGTGAAATCTCGGAACATAGAAGATCCGTTCTTTGAGCAATTCAATTTTGAACATGTGGGAGGAACTCCTGTACTTGGGATTGATGGAAATGTGCTCATTGCTCACGGCATATCGCGTGAGTTAGCAATCAAGAACCTTATTTTACAGTCCGTGAATGTGGTCAATGCTAACCTTCCCGAAAAATTTGCTGCATTATTTAACGAAGAAAAATGATAAAAGCTGCCATTACTGCAGTACAAGGGGCACTGCCCGATTACGTTCTTACCAACGAAGAATTATCGACCATGGTAGATACTACCGATGAGTGGATTATGACGCGTATCGGTATTAAGGAGCGCCGGATATTGCGCGACCCTGATAAAGCCACAAGCGATATTGCAGCTGCGGCTGTTGAGAAGTTGCTGGCTAAAACTAATACCAGACCAGAAGAAATTGATTTTCTTATCTGCGCCACAGTAACCCCGGATATGGTATTTCCGGCTACTGCAAATATTATATGTGACAAAGCCGGACTGGTGAATGCATTCAGTTTTGATATGAATGCTGCCTGCTCAGGCTTTTTGTTTGCCCTCACTACTGCTGCCCGCTACATTGAAAGCGGAATGTACAAAAAGGCTATAGTAGTGGGCGCCGAAAAAATGTCTGCTATAGTTGATTATACCGACCGTGCAACCTGTCCGATATTCGGCGATGGTGCTGGTGCGGTATTACTAGAACCCTCTACCGAAGGTTTTGGATTTATAGATTCTATACTGAAAGTGGATGGTAGTGGAAGAAAACATTTGCACCAAAAAGCTGGTGGATCTCTAAAACCACCTACGCACGATACCATTGCTAACAGAGAGCATTATATCTATCAGGAAGGCCAGTCTGTATTCAAATTTGCAGTTTCACGCATGGCCGATGTGAGTGCCGAACTGATGCAGCGTAACAACCTCACTGCTAAAGATTTGAGCTGGTTGGTGCCTCATCAAGCCAATATGCGCATCATTGAAGCTACTGCTCGCCGCATTGAGCTTCCTATGGATAAGGTAATGGTGAATATTCATAAATATGGCAACACCACTGCTGCTACCATTCCTCTGTGTTTATGGGACTGGGAAAGCCAACTGAAAAAAGGCGATAACCTCATTCTGGCCGCTTTTGGTGCTGGTTTTACATGGGCTGCTGTGTATATTAAATGGGCTTACGACTATTCCGTTTAATCAGATTCTTTATTTCATATTTTTGTAACAAACCTAATACTATTACACTATGGATTTAAAAGAAATACAGGAATTCATCAAATCTATTGTTAGAAGTGGTGCAACCGAGGTTAAACTCGAAACCAATGACTTTAAGCTTTCTGTAACCACTCCCAACAAAGGAAGAGGAAATGAAGTTGTTTCTTATGTGCAACAAGTACAGCCACAAAATCAGGTTGTTACGGAATACATACAGCCTACACCTCAGCCATTGATGCATGTAGCAGCCAAAACCGAAGCTCCTGTTGCTGAAGCCGGAGAAAAATATCTTACCATCAAATCACCTATGGTAGGAACATTTTACAGACGTCCTGCTCCGAATAAACCATTTTTCATAAACGAAGGTGATGTTATAAAAAAAGGGCAAGCCATTGGTGTGATTGAAGCTATGAAACTTTTCAATGAAATTGAAGCCGAAATTGGTGGAAAAGTTGTAAAAATACTCGTTGACGATGCCACTCCTGTGGAATTTGATCAACCACTCATGCTGGTAGATCCCGCATAATGATTCTGTTTTACGGGTTAACTTCATATCAACCAGTATTATATGTTTAAAAAAATACTAATTGCCAATAGGGGCGAAATAGCTCTCAGAGTTATACGTACTTGCAAAGAAATGGGCATCAAAACTGTAGCTGTATATTCTACTGCAGATGCAAACAGTTTACATGTTCGTTTTGCTGATGAAGCTGTATGCATTGGACCAGCTCCGAGCTCACAATCATACTTATACATACCTGCAATAATAGCTGCTGCCGAAATAACCAATGCAGATGCAATACATCCTGGATACGGTTTTTTGTCTGAAAACGCAAAGTTTGCCAAAATTTGCGGCGAGCATAGAATTAAATTTATTGGCCCTACCGCTTCTATGATTGAACGTATGGGAGACAAATCAAACGCCAAAGCTACCATGATAGCTGCAGGTGTTCCGGTAATTCCCGGCTCAGAAGGCTTGCTCGATAGTGTAGACGAAGGAAAAGTAATAGCACAGAAAATAGGTTATCCTATTATACTAAAAGCTACCGCAGGTGGCGGTGGAAAAGGTATGCGAGTGGTATGGAACGAAAATGATCTTGAAAATGCATGGAATAGCGCACGCCAAGAAGCTGGTGCTGCTTTTGGCAACGATGGTATATACATGGAGAAATATATTGAGGAACCTCGACATATTGAAATACAGGTAGTAGGTGACCAATACGGACGTGCTGTGCACCTTTCTGAACGCGATTGCAGTGTGCAACGTCGTCACCAGAAGCTGATAGAAGAGACTCCATCGCCATTTATGACAAACGACCTGCGTGAACGTATGGGAGAAGCTGCGATAAAAGCGGCCAATGCTATCAGTTATGAAGGTGTGGGGACTGTTGAATTCTTGGTGGACAAGCACCGCAATTTCTATTTCATGGAAATGAATACCCGCATACAGGTAGAGCACCCCATTACGGAAGAAGTAATAAATTATGACCTCGTACGAGAGCAAATTAAAATTGCCGGTGGTGTAAATATTTCTGGTCAGAATTATTTCCCTGAAGGACATGCCATAGAATGCCGAATAAATGCTGAAGATCCATACAATAATTTCAGGCCTTCTCCTGGTACCATTACTTCGTTTCATGCCCCAGGTGGCCATGGAGTACGCGTTGATACACATGCATATGCTGGGTACAAAATTCCTGCAAACTATGACAGCATGATTGCTAAGCTCATTGTAGTTGCTCGCACACGTGAAGAGGCTATTGCCAAAATGCAAAGAGCACTCGAAGAGTTTGTCATTGAGGGGGTGCATACAACTATACCCTTGCAACAGCAAATACTGCGCGACGAAAGATTTGTATATGGTGAGTATACTACCAAATTTATGGAGACATTTAAATTGAATTAAGATTTACATTTTAATACATCAATCTGTATCTTTGCCAAAAGATACAGATTTTTTTTTTATGCGAGCAGTCATACAGCGGGTTTCAAAAGCTTCAGTTTATATTCAGAATCAAGAATTTTCTAGTATAAGCAAAGGTCTTCTTATTTTACTTGGAATTGAAGAAGCAGATAAAGACGAAGATATTGAATGGTTAGTTGCAAAAATTTTGCGCCTAAGAATATTTGCCGACGAACAGGGAGTGATGAATGTATCTGTAGCAGATATACATGGAGAAATACTGGTAGTGAGTCAGTTTACCTTGATGGCAAGTACCAAAAAGGGAAATAGGCCTTCTTACATAAGAGCTGCTCGTCCTGAGACTGCTATTCCCATATACGAAAAATTTATTGATTCACTTAAGAATGCTGAACCTCTGTATATTGTCACTGGCGTGTTTGGTGCTGATATGCAAGTCTCTCTAATAAATGATGGTCCTGTAACTGTAATTATTGATACTAAAAATAAGGAATAATGAACCCTGAACTTAACGTTGCCGAATGGCAGCAGAGCGTCGACAATTGGATTAAAACTTTTGGAGTACGTTATTACAACGAACTTACAAATATGGCTATTCTTACAGAAGAAGTGGGTGAAGTTGCCAGAATTATGGCCAGGAAATATGGTGAGCAATCTGCTAAAGCTACTGAAAAGGAAATGAATCTTGCCGATGAGTTGGCCGATGTAATATTTGTTATTACTTGCATCGCGAATCAAACAAATATTGACCTTACGGATGCACTGAGACAAAATTTGCAAAAAAAACTTCAACGCGATAGCCAGAGACATTTATCGAACCCTAAACTCAATAATAATATTTCTAATCATGAGTAATACTTCTTTTCGTGGGTATTTATACCCGCAAGGTTTGGATATAATTGGCAATGAAATTGCAAGATTAAGCACTCATTCCAAAACATTTAATACCATGGATATTTTAATTAAATTGTTCAATTGCTTAGATTTAACTACACTACAAACAACTGATACTTTAAGTTCAGTTGCTGAAATGATTCGCAAAGTAAATGAATTGCCTGTCAAGTACCCGACCGTGGGTCAGGTAGGGGCTATTTGTGTTTATCCGTCTATGGTAAAAGCTGTGAAAAATA
>JAIFMY010000002.1 GCA_020048155.1 Bacteroidota bacterium | reverse complement strand
TGATAGAGTCACTTTCGTCGGGTGAATATTCAAAGTTTGCTTTTTGTGCTAAAACACCCCAATATTAGAAATCTACAGGGCCAGCCTCACGCGGAGTGGGTGTTGGAGGTATATAGTGTACCTCTTTGGGTAAGGCTTTGGTGGTATACTTATCGAAAGCCAATGCTACATCGTTGGTTTTTATTGAATTGCGGGTAATTTCCGATTTCAGGTACAATCCATTGAAACTGCGGCAACGGCTGAGCGCTACATACACCTGCCCTGCCTCAAATGAGTTTCCCACGTCTACTATCACCTTGTCAAAGGTCAAGCCCTGGCTTTTATGCACAGTCATGGCCCAGGCCAGTTTTAATGGAAACTGGGTGAAAGATCCAATGATATTTTCGCGCACTTTCTGCAGTTCTTCGTCAAAATCGTACGAAATGTTGTACCAGGTATAGCGCTCTACCTCGTAGTTTGCGCCATCGGCCGCTTGTACTTCTATCATATCGGCGTTCATCTTTGTAACAGTTCCCAATAGACCATTGTAATATTTTTGGTGCCAACTGTTTACGGTAAAAATAACCTGAGCGCCTTCCTTGAGTTGCAAATCGAAGGGCGATGAATACATATCTGAAGGAAAAACTCCGGTAGAGCTGGCTTTATAATGCACAGGTTCTGCGGGCAATCCTGCCAGTTTGCGGTTGTTTATGTCGAGTGCTTTGTTGTTGGTGGTAACCAGATGCACTATATGCTGCCCCTCAGGTGGCGTAAAATCTTCGAACAAGCGGGCATTGAGCAGGTATAGCTGATCTTCGCTTATCTTCCCATCGCGCACGGCATTGAGCAGTTCTACAAATCGGGGTTCGGTTTGTCGGTATATTTTTTGCAATTCTACCCGCGTAGGCAAGTTGGAGCGCAATACTTTGGAACTGAAGAAAAATGGACTTTTGTAGTATTTTTCCAAAATACGCCATTCTTTGGAAAGTGTAACGGGAGGCAACTGAAAAATATCGCCAATAAACAGGACTTGCGCACCGCCAAAGGCTTCGTCCATCTTTTTGCGATACACACGCAGAATGGTGTCGATCACATCCAGCAGGTCTACCCTGAGCATGGATACTTCGTCGATGACAAGCACGTCCATGCTTCGTATGACTTCGAGGTGTTCTTTCCCAAACTTGAAATGGTCGTATATGGTGCTTTTGTCGGGGTCTTTGTCGCGAGGGCGGGTGGCCAGGCGTGAGTCGCCGGGTACGTACACACTCGGATTTACCTTGAAAAACGAATGAATGGTGGAACCACCTGCATTGATGGCAGCCACGCCTGTTGGGGCGAGCACTACCAGTTTTTTGGTGGTATTTTGCCTAAGGTATTGCAAAAACGTGGTTTTGCCTGTACCCGCCTTACCGGTAAGAAATACGTTGTGCCTGGTATTGTTGACCAAATGCAAGGCATACATAAACTCACGGTTGGTTTCGTCGAGGGGTATTTGCAGGTTATTGTCCGGTTTCACAAGGTATATATTATCGCTTTATGAATTTTTCCTTCTGCGCCGAAAGTTCATTCAGCAGTTCAGCTATAGGCTCATCGCCATACCTAACTGTGAGTATTTTCTTTTGCGCATCGAGCAGGTACATCACCGGAGTGCTTACCATATAGTACTTGTTGCGGTAGTCCGATTCGTTTTTGGGATCCCACACGTGGTAACTCAGATTTTTGATGCCATGCTCGTTGAGGAATGTTTCCCAATCTGCTTTCGATTCTTTGGTAAAAAGCGAAACCACAGCAATGTCGTAATCGTCGGTAGTATCGAAAAACTTTTGCATATGGTCGGCTGCCTTTGCGCAATGCCCGCAACCGGGCGACCAGAAGAACAGCAGAGTATAAGCAGCCTTCACCTTAGAAAGCGTAAGCGAATCGCCTTGAATGGTTTGCATGGTAAAATCGGGGGCGATTTTGCCCACCGAAGCAGACACCCAGGTTTCAGCCCTGTCGCGTATCATTTTTTTCTCATCGGCAGGCACCCATGCTACGGTATCGGGCAGAAAATACGTATTTGCCAATTGGTAAAACACTTCGTTGAGTCCTGTTTTGGTATAGGTGGCAAAAAAATTGAGGAAGTACGAGAGTACATACCTGTAAATTTCCTGATTGGCTGACGATTTTCGGATAAAACCGTTCAAATCTTCCATGATTACGCTTGGCGCTTTTATATCGTTCACATTGCGAGCAAGTATGCGCTGCATGGCTTTGTAAAGAATGGGAGTACGCAAAAGCCTTTCGTCGGAAAAATTGATGTAATCCCAACCTTGCGATGGGTCGCTGTTCATGGCTGTGAGCAGGCTTGCAAAGAAGGTTTCCTTATGGGCATCCACCTTCATTTTCCAATGCTTATCAGCATCGTCTATTATTTTTTCTATTTCCTTTTCGGCCTTTTCGGTACTGTCGGCAGGTATTTGTTTGGCCTCAGTGCGCTTGCGCAGGTCGGTCAGGCGTTTCATACGAGGGACCATAAATTGCTGATATTCATAGAAAAGCTGATTTTCTAAATCGCCTTTTACTTTCACTTTACTTATAAAATCGGTGGCGTCAGATTCTATGCTGAACTGCTGATCGTCGCCAATGAGCAGGTCAAATGCCTGATTTCCGGGAAGTATGACCATATACAAACCTCCTGGCAGTGATTCATCGCCTTTGAACTCGAATTTCCCTTTGGAATCTACCTGCGCTTCTTGTGCTATAAACTGCTTATCCGAGAAATAATACCCTAGCTGCACTATCGTGTCTGCCAAGCCTTTCACCTGAAATTTGATATCATATCCTTGCGAAAACACTGTATTTGAAAATATTACAGCAAAGGCAATTAAAATGAGTCGAAACATAGATTTTTTAGATTAGTAAAAAAAATATTGGGTTTATGATATTTGAAACTGATTCTGAAACGAAAGAAATGCAGTTTTAGTTTCCTCTTCAAATTGTTTAACTATTTCGGCTATTGGCTTTATGTCGTCTATAAATTCTACCGACTGTCCCGCTCCCCAGAGGTTGTTGTAGTTTCCGGGCTTCACCGATTTTTCGAGCTTTTTCATGCCTCGTACCTGTATGAGCATTTTGAAATATTTCTTGGTGCGCGCATTGGTAGATAGCATTTTCTCCAGCCAACCTTGCTTGTAGCCAATTTTTCGGGCATACGGAGTATTTATGATGGAACTGGGTGTACCACTGAGTCGCTCGGTGAGCACTATGTCTTGCATGTGCGAATTTACTATGGCGTTTTTGTAGTCGGCAGAAACTGGTGCTTCCGTGCAGGCTATGAAACGGGTACCTACCGAAACAGCATCGGCTCCCAGCGATATGGCCGACATGATGCCCTGCCCTGTGGATATGCCCCCGGCGGCTACTACCGGAACGTTGGGGAATGCGCGCTTGAGCGATGGTATGAGCAATTGCAATGGGTATGGCCCTGCGTGTCCGCCTGCGCCCTGCCCTACTGCTATAATGCCATCTACGCCTTGGCTCACCACCTTGTGAGCGTGCTCCAGGTTGGTTACGTCGGCGTACACTTTGGCGCCATAGCTATGCGCTGCGGCTATTACCTCTGCCGGATTGCCCAGCGATGTGATGTAAAATGGTACTTTGTGTTTTACACAAATATCGAGGTGCCTTTTGTAGTATGGGTTGCTGCGCTGCACTATCAGGTTTACCCCATAGATTGGTGTCTTGGATGTGGCCAGCCTCGATGCTTCATTTATTTGTACCAAAGCGCTTTCCAGCTTTTCGTCTTCGCGATAATTCAATGTGGGAAAAGTTCCGATGATGCCTGCCTGCATGGCGCTTATGACCATGTGGGCATCTGAAATGAGAAACATGGGGGCCATGATGAGGGGGAAGTTAACCCCGAACATTTCTGTGGCTTTGGTATTAATTTTCATACAGAAACATATTAAGCTTTTTGTAACTATAACTTGATAGCAAATCTACATTTTTATTGCAAACCATACCACAGAAAAATGCCCGATGTTTGGAGAATTGTATGCTACCCCCAGTGTACTTGGGTTTTATCTCGAGAAATTTGCAGTGCCATATTGATGCCACTAAAATATGTTGGAAACCACGAATGTACGAATTATAACGAATGGTGGTAAAAACCAATCCCTTGTTCCTTGGGATTTATACCGAGAAAATTGAAGAGAAAAAAGTAAGCCACAACAATGCTATTGTAGCCACGAATAAACGAATTTTAGCAAATGGTGGTAAGGTGCTAGAAAAAAACGTCACTATTATATCAGTTAATTTAACCATGTATTTAATACTTATAAAAACTTAAATTTTAAGACTAAGCAATTTTAACTATTGGTGAAAATTTATAAAAGAGCTATCTTTGCTTAGAGTTATTATTTTTGTTATAATTAAATTCTACTCTGATGCAAAATGCCTTGAGCCTTCAAACAGTCGATAACCGATTTTTAATCAGTATCGACAAAGCATACATAGACCAAGACTTTTTGATGCGTCTTATGAATCGTATCAGGCTTGAATATCTTGCGAAAAAAGTCGATTTTGACGAGAGTATTGAAGATCTTGGCGAGGATTTAAAATCCAACTGGTGGGAAAAGAATAAGGACAAGCTTATAAAACCTGAGGAATGAAAGCACGGGTAATCGTTGATACAAATATTATTTTCAAGGCTTTACGTTCACAGTATTCTAAATATCGGGATATATTAGACAAATCTGAGTTGGAGTTCTATAGTCCTAATTTTCTGATAGCCGAAATATTCAAACACAAAGAGCGAATCATTAAAGCTTCAAAAGCGGAAGAAGAAGAAATATATGAATTGCTTGAAAAGACACTTCAACGAATTAATTTCATTAATGAAGAATTCATTTCACTAGGCAACCTAATTCATGCGTACAAACTTTGTGCTGATGTGGATGAAAAAGACACTGTATTTGTTGCTTTATCATTAGAGCTTGATGCCGCGCTTTGGACTAAAGATGAAACGCTTAAAAGTGGTCTCGTTGCAAAGGGGTTTGATAATTTTTTTGATGAGAATGTATACTTTTAAAAATAGAAAACTAACTTTCCCTTCTCACGGTACCTTGGGAGTTATACCGAAAAATCTGCATCGACATATTGATGCCGCGAAAATATGTTTGTAGCCACGAATGTACGAATTTTAGCGAATATTGACAGAAACGGCGCCATGTACCTCGGGATTTATCCCGAGAAAATGGAAGAGGAAAAAGTAAGCCACGGTAATGGACTTGAAGCCACGAATGCACGAATTCATGCAATTCGATGCAATAGGTAACTTGGAAATATTTTGATTCATCTTTATGCTGGTCGTCGTGGTTTTAATCAGTCATTTATAGATTTTTAAATTTCAAAACACATAAATTGAGTTTAAATAATCGCCCATCGTCCATAAATTTACGCTAAAAGAAAACCCAACCTTTGGTCGTCATATTCTCGGGGAAAAAGTAGTTTATATGTGGCGAGATGCTGTCTGTGTATTAATGGTGCGAAAGCAGATTTTTCCCTATTACAATATCTGCAAATCTTAGCATATTTAGTAGAGATTGTATTAATTTGCAATGCAAACCAACCGATATATGAAATTGAAATTTCTGAGTACTTTTTTATTTGTAATGCTGATAGCCGGGC
>JAIFMY010000153.1 GCA_020048155.1 Bacteroidota bacterium | reverse complement strand
AGTAGGAATCCAAATTGCCTGAAATGATTGTAAATTCATATTTTTTAAGTATTTCTGTTAGTGCTAAGCAGCTACCGGAAGTTGGTGATTTTGAGGCTTAAAACCATTTATAAGCCCTAATCATGATGCGAATTGCACCTCACCATAACATTGCTTAAGCGCCAAATTCTTGTAAGTGCTGTACGTGTCTGGAATGTTTTCCAAGCACCCGCATCGAAGGTAAAGTATTTTTTCTGAAAATCAAACCGCTGGGCAAATGTCTTTTGGTAGGTATCATCGGGTATCAGGAATGGATATTTTTTTGCTAATATTGGACTGTAATATATATACATAATTATGGCTCTTCCAAAAATCATTGTTATTAAAGAAACAGAAAGCGAGATTAAGCGTCTGCTAAAAACATCGATACCTTTTATCGCACAAAGGTTGAGAGTATTACTGATACTCAAGCAACATGAATCGACGGGGATTGCAAAACGTGAAGCAGCAGCACTTGCAGGAGTGTGCGCGGATAGCGTCCAAAGGTGGCGTAGGATATACGTCACAGAGGGGATTGAAGGCCTAATAAAACATAACAAGATTGGTTATAAACCTTCTGTTTTTACTTCAGACGAGCACGCAAAGCTAGAAAAGAAGCTAAATGATCCGAATAATGGGTTGCGCGGTTATGTAGAACTAAAAGAGTGGATTAGGAAAGAATTCGGCAAGGATATTTTATATCGGACGGTAGTAAACTATTGTGTCACAAACTTTCATTCAAGCGTCAAAACAGCAAGGAAGAGCCACATTAACAAGGATGTAGGAAAAGTTGAGGTTTTTAAAAAAACTTCGGACAAGTCTGCAAAGAAATTGCGGAGGCAAACGGGAAAAAATTCAAAACCGTAAACTTATACTTTCAGGATGAGAGCAGATTTGGGTTAATGACCAAAAATGGGAAAACACTTACAGCCAGAGGTGTTAAGCCAATTTGCACCTTCCAGCAAAAATTCAAGTCAACTTATTTATTTGGTGCGTTTTCTCCCATAAACGGAGACAGTTTGCAACTTATATTGCCTTGGTGCAATGCAGAAAACTTCCAGGTATTCTTAGATACCTTGTCAAACCGTAATCCTGAAGAGTTCAAAATCATGGTTCTTGATAACGGGGCATTCCACAAAGCGAAAAAATTGAAAATCCCTGAAAACATTGCACTTGTATTCTTGCCACCCTATAGCCAATACAAAAGGCAGTTTACAAATTTAATTTTTGAATCAATTGAAAAACTGGAAAAATTCCTGTGCGGATTAGTGGAAAATACCACTGTTACCGAAATCAATTCAATATGCAAATATAACTACATTTTTTTTGATACTTTTTGGACTTCTATATAAATGCATTTGGTATGAGATCTTAGATGGCGAAGTGGGGAAGCGAAAAACAGGGGAGTGTTGTAGGCCCTCCCCCCCTTTAGATATTTTTATTATTTGCCAATTACCCTAAGATTTGCTCAATTTTCCAATTACAACATCTTATGTTACCTAGCAAAGACTATTTTTTTCCATGGCTTGGCAGATCGGCTGAGAACTATCATAGTACAGCAATATTGGATGTGTGAGTCTGCAACAATAGGTTTATTGCTGCGCACTCGGCTGCTCAAATTCCTGTTTTTCATTCATTGTTGTCAAATCTATATTCAATATTATTACTTATATCAGAAGAAATAGGATTAAAATTATCTTAATACCTTTCATTCTATTCTATTCATCTGGTTGTATTTGCAATGCAGGCAATGGTTTGCTTCCACCCGATAGGCGGTTCTTTTACCTCAAATCTTGATTCGAGAAACGAATGTAGAGTTTACCGAAAAAAATGTCTTTGTAATGCAAAACCCCATCTTTTGGGTGCTTCGTTAGCGGTTCAATGTTTTTCGGTTCATTCAGTTTTGCCTTTAAATGTTGCATATATGGCCATGGCATGTCCGTGTCCTAAGTCAAATTCCTCTTTAAGCCAATTAGTAATCTCTGTTGCTTTTGTTTTGGGATTAAGTTTTCCATCAATGATAAATCCTTTTTCCTCCGCCAATTTTTTAAAGTCAGCAGGCGTCTTGCCTGTCCTTGCTTTTATGTTGTCTATATATGCTTGAAATGACATATTTTATGCATTAACTGTTTGTTCTTTATAAAAATTTGCTGTTTATAAACCGGGTGTTGATGTTTCTCTGATTTCAACGCTTGTGTTTTGTCCGTTTAATATTGGGCATTTCTTTGCAATCTTAGTTGCTTCATTGAGATTAGCAGCCAAAAAGATGATGTAACCTGCTATGGAATTATTGTCTGCAATATGCGGTGTTTCAACAACTACATCGTTTGGTTTAAGTACTCTTCCTTGTCTTGAGAAATGATTTCCTCCATCTGCAAGTTGTTCATTATCTGAAATATCATTTATCCATTCTATCCACTGTTGCATATAGGTTTCCATTTGCTCTTTGCTTGGTTGAGCTTCTTGATTAGTTATATCCATTCGGAAAATTAATACAAATTCTTTCATCTAAGTAATTTTTGATTAGTCATTAAGCGAATTTATTTCTTGCTCTTTAAGTTTCTCTAATGCGTCTTTCATGGCTTTAACTTGTTGTGGCAAATGTCCTTGTCAATTTATAACTTCACCCACTATTTTAAAAGGATTAGTTGAACGAAATGATTTTGTGGGATTCCCCGGGAATTTTTTGTCAGTTAAGTCAGGATCGTCTTCGATTGGTCCGGTTGGTTCAACCAAATAAATTCTTTCCCTTTCTTCACCAAATGCAAGTTCTGCTCCCCAAATAGCAACATCCAATGTTGCAGAAAGGAAAACGTACTTTGCGTTTTTTCTCTGCCCGTAATTTGAGTTGAAACCGACTTCGATAAACTCACCAACTTTCAGGTCAGACTTTGTACCATGAAAATATGTCTGTGCAAAAGGTGTTGCACTGTGTCCGTCTGATTTTTGGTCGGTATTAGTTTTTTTCATTGTCACAATTTATTCTTATCAATGTTTAGTGCGTGGTTTTGTCTTGCAATAATTTTTAACGAAAACGATACGCGTATGTTGTGGAATTTTCAACACTGTCTTATCAAATTGGCACAAAAGCCGGCTGCTTGTTAACCAAATAATTAATTGGATGATCTAAATTATATTTTGGATAATTCGACCATTTTTTTCAACATGTCTGGCGTACAAAATCTTATCAGTATATCCAATCCATATTTCAGTGGAATCAGTCAATTGATATACGTATATATGGATTCCACTTCCTATATCCTTTGTAGGTGCTCCAAATTTGGCAACAATTAAATCATATGACATTTCGGATTTTAAATTATTCTCAAAATCGGAATATTTTAATTCATGTTTAATTGAATAGCTTTCCTTCGAACACGAAAAGAGAACTACAAGAAAAATTGCCAATAGATAAATTTTGCTTTTCATATTTTTAAATGTTAGTCAGGATTATTTTCATTCTGGATTTTGGTTTTAAATTGTATTCATCTGTTTGCTGTATGAAATGTTGCCTATTGCGAGCCATTTCCGGATGAAATTTACGAAAATTCATTCGAACCACAAAACAGAAGTAATGCTCCATCGCTGCATTTTTTTTACAGTTTGTTATTGGCTCATTATTTTTGCTTCGCTGCATTAATCCAACTATTTAGAATCCCTTCAAGATTTAATTTGGCTTTTTTGATTTCATCTAAATTCTTAAAGGTAGCTATTGCCCTGTCATTTTCTTTCCATATCAGTAGTCCTGACTTATCATCAATCAGTTTATCATCAGGTTGGATTATTTTCTTTGCGCCTCTATGAAAAATCAACTGGATTTGTTTAGGTGGTTGAATTCTCATGGTTACCCTATCTTGGTCTTCAAAACAATAATTCGGACCATTCCATTTTATATTTTCAGCCAATCCATTCATTGAGTTTAATATTATCTGTCGGAGTTCTTCAATTTCCGCTCTTAATGGATGATTTAGCTCATCAAGAAATTTTGTCACTTCGTCATTCATCTTTTTCATCTTTATTTATTTTCGATTTGTTATTTATTAGGCTAAAGCTGTGTTTATTTGAAAATAGCTGCTGCTGTGCTATAAAGTGTTAAATATATAATTTCTAAGTAAATAGATACGCTCCCAGTATCGATAAGCAATTTAGGTGAGTCGTTATTTGGATATTTTAATAGAACCTTAGTGGTGAAGGGCTTTGTAATGTTACAACTATATTCATCTGAAGGTGCAGAATCATGCAGTCAATAAAGTTACAATCCTTTAATAAACAAATAGAAAACAAAATTAAAATATCACAGTATTCAATGCCATGTGAGAAACCCCGACAATGGAAAGTGTAGAATTAGCAATAATTGTTTTTAGTTTGTCCATGGTTCTTTGTCTTTGGCGTTCACGAATTTCTCACCGTCAAAAATACTAATACCTTGCCATGTGGTAAACCAAAGTTGTCCTTTGTTATCCTCAAATATGCTTTGAACCACGATACACACCGTAACCTTCAGCCGAAAACCAAATATTC
Source organism: Bacteroidota bacterium (assembly GCA_020048155.1). Lineage (GTDB taxonomy): Bacteria > Bacteroidota > Bacteroidia > Bacteroidales > DYOH01 > JAIFMY01. The sequence continues at coordinate 5,658 of JAIFMY010000153.1, read as the reverse complement.
CCACTCCTGTCTTCACAAAAATTGTAGGTTTCTATTCCTTCAATAATATCATCCTTTGTGAAGTTGGTGTATGTTATACCATCATATTTACTCACACCACCATAAAAAGTGCCAATCCAAATATTCCCTTGCTTATCCTCTAAAATATCTGCGGCATTATTATCAGTAAGTCCATTTTTTGCTGTTAAATGAATGAATTCGCCATTCTTGTATTTAAAAATTCCATTTCCATCGGTAACAAGCCACATCGTTCCATTTTTGTCTTCTAAAAACTGAAAAACCAATTGATCGGATAACATAGGTTGCAGATTTTCGATTATTGTGGCAGGTAATATAAAAGGTGTAAATTTTTCGCCATCGAAATGACTGACACCATGGACAGTACTTACCCAAATCAAGCCTTTTCTATCAATACAAATACTCCAGATTTCCTCACTTTGAAGACCAACTTCTGTTGCGAATATTGCAAATTTTTCCCCATCAAATTTTACGAGACCTGAAGAAGTTGCAAACCAAACGTTGCCAACCTTGTCTTCAACAATTTCTCTTACCGAAAAACTGTTTTGGGTTGTTTGAATTGTAATTTTATCGAGTGATTTCCCATCATACCGTATAATTCCATTTGTATTTGTTCCAAACCAATAGTTCCCTTTTTTGTCTTGATACATAGTCCTTACAAACTCTGTGACCATTCCATTTAAATTGGTGTGAATCTGTGGAAATGTTGTACTTTGATTTGAAATGAGTGTTTGGGTGTTTGTTCTATTTTCTGTTTTACTATTGACCAATTTCTCGTTCACTTGCCTATTGCAAGATGAGATTTGAAAAGTCAGAAGTATCAAGATTAAATTTCTGGCTACGAATTTTTTTTTGCTTTCGATGTATGTCATTTTTTTTGTTTTATAATTATTGATGGCGGATTGCTAAATGCAGCGTGGCGCCTGTGTCGCGCTAAGATAGGCAACATGATGATTGTAGCGAGGGTGCAGTTGGCTACTTTTTAATAGTTATTTCACAATAATCTTACTAGCGTTTTTTATCCCGTCATTGTTAAGTTTAATATGCTTATTGTTTTATGAATTTACTTGATATAGTTACTTTTTTGTCTATTACTATTATGGTATAAACACCATTTGCTAAACTGCTCAAATTAATTTTCATTGATGCGGATTTGGCTATTCTGTTTATTAATAGTTTTCCATTAGAATCGAAAATTGAAATTGTTGCATTTATGTTTATTCCGTTTATTGTTAATTCGTTAGAGACTGGATTTGGAAACATTAAAACAGAATTGCTGCTTATATCAGTTATTTCTGTTGCACCGGCTTCTTGCGTAACTATAATTATTTGATCGGTCACACCTGTCCCTGAAATTGTTACATTTGCCGTTCTTGTTGCAGTTGCGGGGTTTCCTGTTGCTGTTAATGTTATTGTAAAGTTACCTGAACCACTTGCATTGCTGATAGTTAACCAGGTTTGATTGCTTGTTGCAGACCAGGCGACATTTGAAATTATGTCTAATGTTTGGGTGCTGATATCTATTGCTCCAATTACCATTTCATTGGTTGAAACATTTAAAACAGGTATAGCACCGTCTTGTGTCACTGTTATTATTTGATCAGTTACACCTGTAACTGAAACTGTTATGGTTGCCGTTCTTGGGGCTGTAGTTGGGTTTTCCGTAGCTGTTAATGTAATTGTAGAATTTCCGGAACCGCTTGCATCGCTAAGTGTTAACCAAGTTTCGTTGCTTGTTGCATTCCATTCTGAATTTGAATTAATTTCAAAATTTGAATGACTATTATTATCAGATGAAAGATTGATAGTGTATGTTGATAAATCCAGAGTAGCATCTTCAAATTTTAATACGCCACTCCCATAATTCCCAAACCATTTATTACCTTCAGCATCAATAGCAATACATAGGAATTCGCCATATATTCCGGTGGGACAATTGTATGTAGTCCAATTGTTCAAATCAAATTTTAAAACACCTTCGACACCTGATCTTGGAAGCCATATATTTCCTTCGGAGTCAATTGAAATTGCGAACATACCATATAAAATGTATGAGGTCCAATTTATATCATCAAATTTGGATAAACCACCTCCAGTTACAAACCATTTATTTCCTTTGTCATCAATCGCTATTGATCTAACCCAATCGTGCACCAGACCACTGTTTGATTTAGTGTAATTTGTCCAATTGGTGCCATCAAATTTCCATAAACCACCATACTCAGAACCAACCCAAATAATTCCGTTTTCTTCTATGGCTATAGATCTGATAAGACTTGAAGAAATATTTGCTGTGGTATAAGATATCCAATTGGTTCCATCATATTTTGTGATTCCTTGACCTGTCCCAAACCATAGAATACCGTTGTTGTCCATGGCGATGCAGGTAACTATATCATAAGGCAGGTAAGTGGTCCAATGCGTGCCATCAAATTTAGAAACTCCGCCTCCCCAGGTGCCAAACCATTTATTACCTTCGAGATCAATAACAATAGCTTCGACACGGTCTGTAGCTAAACCACTATTTGATATGGTATAATTTGTCCAGCTAGTTCCATCATATTTTGAAACTCCCCCTGATGTTCCAAACCACATAATGCTCTCTTTATCAATAGAAATTGAATAGACATAATCACTAGCCAAACCATCACTTGCAAGGAAATTGGTCCATTTTTGCGCATTAGCTGTGATACAAAATAAAATTGTAAAAATTAAGATCAATTTTGTTTTCATGGCTATACATTTAAATAATAAATATTTCGAACCACATTTCGGCGCTGATTTTGAAAGTAAATACACTGTATAAATATGAACTGCGATTATTGCAGGGAATTGATGACATTTTTCTCAATTGCGTCGTAGTATATTTCTCTTTGTTTTTCATATTAATTAATCAATTAACCATATTTCAAACATGTATTTAGCAATTACATTAACGGCAACGTCAGAAAGCGTAATAGAACAAATATACAATATTTTTCGGGCAATTCTTCAACAAAATAGTCTTTATAAGCTGAAACGTTTCATTGCCAGGTAATTAAAATTCTTTTTCGTACCTATGACTATCACAATTCATTTCTACAGTTTGCAAATCTCGATAATAAGAATATGTTTATGATTTGTGATTTTTTTATTCAAAGTTGATATTGGTCTCGTTATATTTACCGCTAACGAAAAACAATATGTGTATGTTGTTGGATTTCATGGCACTATCGTTTCAAAGTTGCACAAATGTTTCTTTCTTGTACATTGTGTGTATCTGGAACGTTTTATAAACACCCGCATCGAAGGTAAAGGATTTTTTGCAGAAAAGCTAGCAGCTGGACAAAGGTCTTAACCTGTACTGCAAATGCTTGCGCGCATTTGGGTGTGAGAGGCGCACCAGCAGGCTTATCCCTGCTGGCCGTCTACTCGATTTTATACCGTGTATTATGCAGTGTTATTCCTTCTTTTTAAACTGATATCCAATATTTATACTTAAAAATGGCAATACGGGCGAAAATAATGGCATCGGCGAAGTATTCAATTCAAAACTTGATTTTGTATTTTCAACAGTAGATGATGAATAAATTGTTAATGGTTGATTTAATCGCAAATCATAAATTATCCTTTTCTTTTTCCAAACATAACCAATTGTCATATTAGTAGTTATATTGTGCAAATCTGCTTTGGTATACTTATTATGGTATAACCAATAACGTGCAAAACCTCCTATATACCAACCACTTTCATTTTTTTTGAAATAATCTAGAACCCGAAAATTATAACCAAATTGAATTTGGGGTATAGAATTGTAATCATTAGATTTTCCATATGTTAAGCGGGTCTCTAAAGAATAGTAATTCTTGTAATATCCGCCGCTTAATGTAAAACCGTATTCTAAATTGGAAAATAAAGGAACTAAAACATTTGCAACTGTACTATTTTTATTCATTCCAGCAATGGGCGATAACAAATTTGTGCTTAAAAAATACGATTTGATGTTTGTTTGAGAAGTTGCTGCCATTGCAAAGCACATTACTAATATTGTGAAATATATTTTTCTCATATTTTTTTACTTATTAAAAATTCCTAAATTTCGGTACACATAAGCATTATTTCCTAATGCTCTTTCGGAGATTGTTCCTGCTGGATTTATAATATGAGTAAATCCTGTATATTCAAAAATCCCTTCACTGCCGAAGCGGTTTGCAAAAACAATCCAAGTATTCATTTGTGTTCCTACATAACTTATGTTTGCATTCATGTCGGTTGTCGAGGTCAAAGAATGTAATATTACATCAACTTTTGCTTCAGTCATTTCCTTTGTTATACTGTTACTCTGCATATCAGAGCAAATAAATAAAGCTACTTTAATACCATCTATTTCTGTTGTAACAAGTTGGTTGCCTGCTGTAATACTGTTGTCTATATCTGTCTCGTTAAGGTTTTGTTTACGATACTTAACTAATTCACCATTTGAACGAATTAATACTTGAGTGTTATACAATTTGTTGGACGAATTGTCGAGTTCGGTCATGCCAAAGACAATATTTACATGATTTGCAGAAGCAAGATTTTTCACAAATTCGGTTGAAGTTCCGGGAATCGCTTCGCTCATAGAACGCTGATATTGATCTTTTTCATCTTCATCCCAATACCATCCAAGAATTAATTCTCCAAAAACAATTACTTGAATATCATTATGTTCCAATTTGATTTTTTCAACCATTGTTTTAATGGTATTCAAGGTTATTTGTTTATCGGTTTTCGATGGCTGAATACTGACCGCTGCGACACTTAGATGTTTCGTTGCTTTGTTGTCATCATATTCAATTTTAGCACTATACATATCTATTGGCGAATAATCTAACCAATCCTTCTGACAACTCGATAAAATTGTTATCAGAATAGCATAAAACAAAAAATTTACTTTCATACGATTAATTTTTAGAAGACTTTTATTAAATGATTGCAAATTTAAGAGGCTAAAAATTAACCAAAGACTTCTTTTCTGAAAGTGGGGTAAATTTGCTTGTTGAGATACAGTAAATGTAACTGGTTGAAAATTAAAATAAAATGGATAAATTGGTATGGTATGAATTTATGGGGTTTGATTATTCTTTATAAATTTAGTAGGTGAAATGCCCATTTCGCTTTTGTAGGCACGATTAAAAGCACTCTTTGAGCCAAATCCACAATCATATGCGATTGAAAGAAAGGTAAGATTTCTATTTTGGGGATCTAAAACTTTGATGTTAAATTCTTTGATGCGAAAATGATTAATAAAATCGAAAAAATTCTTGCCCGAAATCGTATTTATGATATAGGATAAATATTTACTATGCAAATTTAATTCGCTAGCAAGGTCTTCAAGCATTAAATTCTCATTTTCGTATAATTTTTTTTCCTCAATAATTAAGATTATCTTTTGTAGTATTATGCTTGCTTCTTCTTTGCGGATTAGTTCTTTTTTTTCAGTTTTGGAAACAAACTGGTCTTTATTATCGTTTTCATTATCTAATTGCAAAGTGATTTCGGTACTATACTTTGAAATTTGCTCAAAAATTTTTGTGGAACTTATACTATAATAACTAATTGAAAAGATGAACAATAACGGAATAGAATTAACATAGTTTTCAATATTTTCTAACATCTCAA
>JAIFMY010000240.1 GCA_020048155.1 Bacteroidota bacterium | reverse complement strand
TGGAATAAGGGTAAGGAATACGTTGCCAGCAAATATTTAATTTAGCAGGAAAAGTATCTGATTGAATGTGTAACCAAGTACACTGTTCAGAATAAAATATACTGAATGGATATGGCCGAGTATCAGGCGAAAATATTTTTATCGTATTTGCAAATACAGGTATTGAGTCAATACAAATATCTAATTGACTTTGGTTTATGTATAAACTCTTGCAAACATTCTGGGCACTAGCATTACTTACATGTGCAACACATGCGTAAACTAAAAATGATTTTATAAATGCGAAAAACGCTTTTAACATCAGGGCAAGAAATATTTAAATACAAAAGGAAATGGATTTAGGAATAAACATAATATAAGAAATCAAATATTTGCTTTATTTTTGGGCAACAGAAATTTGAGTATTTGTGTAAGGTCAAATTTTAAATCAAAATTTTTCATCATATGTACGTTTATTTAAATAGTAACGTTTTAAACAAATAAAACCTATTTTACCCATACACTAAAAAAACTTATCAATATTTTATGAATAGAAACCTTCTTGCCCTGTTCCTGGTGCTAATTTTATTGATAATAACAATAGATACCAAAGCCCAGGTTACTGTAAATACAAGCAGACAATGTATTGGCGACACCGTTCATTTCAGCATCACTACTGCGCTTACAATTGATTCAGTGCGCTGGAAATTTGGAGACATAGCCTCAGGAGTAAACGACAGCTCTAAACTAGTGTCTCCAGTTCACAAATACCCAGCAGTGAATGTTTATGCCGTTATATTAACTTATTATATAGGTGGTATAGCAACTCAAGTGAATAATAATGTACAAATCTATGGACTACCAACAGTAGAACTTGGTGCTGATACAACCATATGCCAAGGAGCCAATCTTACACTTGATGCAGGAGCAGGCATGGCTGGTTATCTTTGGTCTGGTGGACAGACTACCCGCACATTGCTTGTAAACACAGATGGCAGATACAAGGTAGTAGTTCGGAACGTAAACAATTGTTTGAATACTGACAGTATTGATGTAACTACCACAAAACCGAGTATAGTATTGGCAGATGCCAGCATATGCACCAACTACCCGAAAGTATTGGATGCTGGAGAAGGGTTTGATTCATATCTTTGGTCAACAGGTGCTACTAGCCAAACAATAACCGCATCTGCGGCTGGTAATTATTGGGTAAGGGTAACCGACTCCAAAGGATGTGTAGGCAGAGATACTGCAGTAGTATCATTAACAGACGCTCCAAATTTTACTGGCGCAGAAACTGCTCCTGAAAATTTTCTCACACTAGGATTTATTAATGTAACAGTAGAGGGGGGCTCAAATCCATATTCATATACCCTTTTCAACTCGAAAGGAAGTGTTGTTGATAACAGCGTATCCGGAAATTTTGCGAATGTTGCCAAAGGTGAATACACCATTTCGGTAACAGATAACAATGGTTGTGCAGATACAATAATTGTGGAAGTAATAAGTATAAAACAATACGTACAACCAAGAGAAGCATTTTCTCCTAATGGAGACAATATAAACGATGAATGGCAGATAAAGTATATAGAAATATTTCCTAAAACTGTCATACGTGTTTATGATCGTTGGCAGCGGTTGGTATTTGAATCAGATGGTGAGTATACCCCTTGGGATGGTACGTACAATGAAGAAATATTACCCATGGGAACATATTACTACTATATAGACCAAAAAAACGGAAATAAACCGTCTGTGGGCTTTATTACTTTATTGCGATAAAAAAATACAAAGAAGAATTTGAATATGAAACGACTGGCAATAATTATCACGTTACTATCATTTAGTATATTGGCACAATCGCAAAATCTGCCCATTTATAACCAATACCACTTCAATAAATATTTGGCAAATACTGCTGCTGCCGGAGCTACTTTTTTTGGGACTTCGGTTGGTTTGTATGGCCGACAACAGTGGATGGGAGTACCTGGTGCCCCCAGAACCGGATCTGTTGCAGCCACAGCGCTTATCAATAGCGACAATGCAATGGGGCTTATTATAGGGCACGATACGTATGGGTATATGAAGGATATATCTTTCAGGCTTTCATACGCCTATCACGCAAAGCTATCTGAAGATGCACGCTTATCGCTGGGACTAGGTTTTGAGGGCTCGATGTATTCATTCTCCCCTAGTTTTTCTGATCCTGTAGTATTGATTGACAGGATAAATAACCTAACGGTTCCAAGTAAGTTTTTCCCAAATTTTACAGCAGGGTTTTACTACTATTCTTCCAAAGCATATTTTGGCATAAGTGCCTCCAATATTGTGAAGAAAAAAATTGGCAAGGAAGAAGCGTTGCCTACCCAAATGTTTATGATTGGCGGAAGAGTCTTTCCTGTTTCACGAAAAACCAATATGGATATAACCTATGCATTCAGGTTGAATGATGATTTGGATATTGGGTATGACTTAAATGCCAAGTTGATATTCAACGATTTCTTTTGGACTGGTTTGTCATACAGGTCTCCTAAAATACTAATGGCCATGACGGGTGTTAACGTTGGATACTGGTCATTTGGATATGCCTTCGAGTGGTCATTGACCAAAATAATGCTGGGTACTTATGGTACTCACGAAGTAATGGTTAGTTATAATATACCTTCGAAGAAATTAAGAAGCAAATCTGGTCCTTTTTGTCCTGCGTATCACTAAAATCACATTTTTTTTCACCTAGTTAAAATAGGTATTCTGAAAACCAATTATTTGGAATATCTATTTGTTTGCAATTGCACCTAATTAAACTACATCTTTATATAATTAACATTCAGTTTCTATAATTATTCAGATACTAAATATTGCCTGAAAGCCCTTCTGTACTTTTCTTTTTTACTAGTACAATAGATAGTAGTTTGCCTAAAAAGAAAATAATTACAAGTGCAAAAATAATGCTTGCCCCAGAAGGTATGTTGAGCCAATACGACATGAATAATCCAAATAAAGCACCTGACAAACCCACTAATATGGAATACAGTAAAATGTATTCAAATCTTTTTACAAACAAATTGACCACTGATGGAGGAATGGTCATAAGTGAAAGAACTAAAATAATTCCTACTACCCTGATATTAATCACAATAGTAAGTGCAACCAGACTCACTAAGATGTATTTAAACAATTGTACGGGAATATTCTGAGACCGGGCAAATTCCTCATCGAAAGCTATATACATTATTAACCTCCAAAACAATGCAAAAAAAACTACTACGATGAGCACTACTGCAAACATTGCATACAAGTCTGTATACGAAACAGTTAGTATATTACCAAATAAGAAACTATTTAAATTTGGAGTATAGCCCGGAGTGATAAAAATAAAAATTATACCAAGTGCCATACCCAACGACCAAAGGGTAGCAATGGCGCTATCCTCTCTAATGTCTTTATATTTAGACATATATTCAATACCTAATCCGGATAATACAGCAAACACAGCTGCACCCAAAATCGGGTTTATTCCGAAATAAAATGCGATACCAACTCCGCCGAAAGAGGCATGGGTAATACCGCCTGTAATAAACACAATGCGCTTGGTAACGATATAAGTGCCAATAATTCCACAAATAATGGTTGTGAAAACTGAAGCAATAATTGCATTTTGAAAGAATGTATATTGAAACACCCCAATAATCTGATCCATATTTTTTTGCTAGTTATGATTGTGTAGTATGCGGTGAGGAACTGCACCATGCGCGATGATATCCATAGGGCAATGATATTGTTCAAGCATTTCGGTAGTAACCTCGTTGCTCGGATGATAATTAAAATTGCGGTTGACACATGCAATAGTCTTTACGCGAGACGATATGGTTCCTAAATCATGATTTACCATCACTATTGCCATTTCCTTATTGAGATTTTCCAGAATGTCATACAGTTCACTTTCAAAATTGCTATCTACAAAAGTACTTGGTTCATCAAGAACCAATAGTTTAGGAGAAGCAATGATAGCTCGCCCCAAAAAAGCTCTTTGCATTTGACCGCCTGAGAGTTCGCCAATAATTTTATGCTGCAATGATTCAATACCCAATAATTGCAAATTATGCTGCAATTTACTTTCAGTATTCTTGCTGGGCAACTGTAGCCAATTTCGGGTCTGAATGAGACCAGAAAGCACAACCTCTCTTACAGTTATCGGAAATTTTTTGTCAATATGATTGATTTGCGGAAGGTAACCGATAAGTATTTTAGGAACTTGTTTCTCATTATCAAACACTCTGATTTGCCCAGTACGTAAAGGAATGAGTCCCATTAACGCTTTTAAAAAAGTGGTTTTGCCGCCTCCATTTGGGCCAATAATGCCAATAAAATCATCGTGTTGAATGCTAAGGTTGCATTTTTCAATAATTACTTTTCCTTCATATCCGGCAGAAAGGTTTTCAATTTCGATTATCGTCATTCTATTCAGATATTTCGCCAAGTAGCAACCTAGGAAGTTTGTCCATCATCACAAACCAATCTTGTTCAAGTGTATTTAGTTGTACAATTTTACTTTTTATTTCGTTCGAAATAACCTGAGCATTCTCTACATCAAATTCCTTCTGAATAATTACAATTTGAACTGAATCCTTTTTCGCCCTATCAACCAAATCAGCAATTTGATAAGCTGTCGGATTTTTCCCTTCAAATTCTATGGCTATTTGTTCAAGGTCAAACTCCTTAGCAAAATAAGAAAGTGCAGGGTGGAAAATAATAAATTTCCGGGATTTAAGATTGGCCAGTTTCTCTTTTATTCCTTGTTGGGTAGAGTCCATTTTCAGAATAAGTGCATCTAGATTTTCCTGATACATGTCTTTGTTTTCGGGATCTATTTGCATAAGCGCATTGGCAATATTTCTGGCCATAATTTTTGCTGAGCCGGGGCTGGTCCATATATGCGGATCTGTGCCTTTATGGTTGTGGTCTTGCCCATCATGTGATATATAGTGCGTTCCCTCAATGAGATCTATCCCTTGGGAGCAATTGAAAATAGGCAGACGATTATTGATCTCACTTATTTTGGGCATAAGTCCGCTTTCGAACCCCAAATCGCCTATATACAAATATGCCATAGATGAAGCCATGGCTTGCATCTGATGGGCGATAGGTTCGTACGTTTCGGGTGAAGCACCTACCGGAACCATCACATTTACAATAAAAGTTTGATTGCTAATAACGTCAACAAAATATCTTTGAGGAAGAATACTCACAGTGATCACTTTTGGCGGCGGGATAGTGGAATCACAGGATATTAGTGGAATAAAAAGTACAGCAGTGAACCACTTTGAAATTTTTTTAAGCATATGTCAATTAAATTTAATGTGTTTAAAATTAAACTGTTGAGGTACCGGATCATAGCCCGAAGTACCCCACGGATGGCACTTTGATAAACGGCGCATACTCAAAAAGAGACCCGCTATGGGGCCATGCTTTTTAAGAGCCTCTACAGCATAAGCGCTGCATGTAGGGGTATGCCTGCAAGAGGGGGGTAGCATAGGAGAAATAAACATTTGATAAAACCTGATGGGTAAAATCAAAATAAAAATAAAGACTTTTTTAATCAAATTTATCATAATGCATTACATCAATTTACTTTGCCTGAAATAATCCCAAATTGCATCTTCAACAAAATTTTCGGAAGAAATAAAGAACCGAATTCCAGCTTTGTTCAAATCATCTTTAAGATGTGGACCTATGCGACAGGCTACCAAGGCATCGCAGTGCCTCAAAATACCGATTATAGCGTTGTGATTATTAGTAGTATGTACAACACCCGGTGTATGAGAGCAAGCTTCAGTATGTATATGCCCATGGTGGTGGTGCTCATTTGGATTTACTTTATAATCGATGAGCCTGATAGACTCGCCTCTCACTTCATAAATGCCAAAACCTTCAGCACGGCCAGTATGAGCAAACACTTCTACCCTATCGTTTGTAGGAACTGCTATTTTAGGAAACTTCATAAGCGCATGTATTGAAACATTCATTCTAAATAGGAATTGATGTAATGCAACATTATTGGCGCATATTGCATTTCGGACAAAGCCCAGTATAAATCAGATTTCGATCTTGCACAATATACCCATCAGGCAAAAACAACTCAGGTATCAACTGATTATTCATACATTCAACTTCACCGCATTTTACACACTGAAAATGACAATGTTCATGCACTCCTCCCTTATCCGAAACAGACAGAGCATATTTCTGTTCTTTGCTATCTGTAACAATCCTGTGTATGATTCCTTTTTGAAGCAAAGTGTTTAAAGTACGGTATCTTGTAGTTCTGTTTATCTCATCACTAATAGTAGATTTCAACTCCCCATCGGTAATAGGTCTATTTGCAGATAAAAAACAATCCAGAATCTGAATTCGGGGACTGGTTTTGAGCAAATTAAATCTGGAAAGCAAATTTTGAGAAGTAATCATGCCAGAATAAAAAATATAAACACAATGTTATTACATTTGCAACACTATTGCAAACGTGCTTAATTATATTTAACACTTATGGCAGTATACTCAGCTCTGTACGGATTCAGCCGGGGTATCAAGTTTCTCATAAATAGAGTTCTGAGATTTAAATTCGGGCACTATCTCCTTCATCTTAGTCACAATCTCAAAATTATCTTGATTCTTATAAATTTCAATGAGTGCATCAATCTTGTTAGTCACTTCATCCACGTCATTTTCACGTACTTTGGCAATCATTATTTGTGAGTGATGCGTAGGCATGGTATTTTCTTTGTCGGCCAGCAATTCTTCATACAGTTTTTCACCAGGGCGCAATCCGGTAAATTTGATAGTGATATCTCGGCCCAATTTCAACCCGTACAATTTTATCATTTTCTTAGCCAAATCCACAATTTTCACAGATTTCCCCATATCGAAGATAAATATTTCTCCACCGTTACCAAAAGCACCGGCTTCGAGCACCAAGCTACACGCCTCAGGTATAGTCATAAAATAACGGGTAACATCTGGATGCGTTACAGTTATAGGGCCACCATTCTCAATCTGAGCCTTGAAACGAGGGATCACCGAACCGTTTGATCCTAAAACATTTCCAAAGCGGGTAGTAATGAACCGCGTATTACTGTGTCGGTTAATTGCTTGAATATATATTTCAGCAATACGTTTTGAAGCCCCCATAATATTAGTAGGATTCACTGCTTTGTCCGTAGAAATCATTACAAATTTTTTGGCGCCATATTTTACAGAAAAATCTGCTACCATTTTCGAACCAAATATATTGTTGTGTATGGCTTCTGCGGGGTTATTCTCCATCATGGGCACATGCTTATAAGCGGCAGCATGGTATACTACATCAGGCTTATAAGTCTGAAATACTTTAGCAAGTCTGTTTACATTGGTAAGGTCGCCAATAACAATTTCAAAATTATAAAACATGAGCTTTTCTCGCAGTTCAAGTTCTAAATCATACAGTGGCGATTCTGCCTGATCGAGTATTACTATCAATTTGGGTTTAAATCGGGTAAGTTGTCTTACAATTTCACTTCCAATAGAGCCCGCTCCTCCTGTTACCAAAATGCTTTTATCTTGTATTTCACTGGCTATCTTGCCTTCATCAAGCACTATGGGATCTCGTTCTAGCAAATCTTCTATACGTATATTCCTCATTTGTTTAAAACTCAATTCGCCATTTATCCAATCATTGAGTTTCGGAACCGTAAGAATTTTTAAATAATTATTGAGGCAAAGTTCAATCAATTCGTTTTTAACTTCGAGGCTCAAATCGCGCTTAGCAATGATGAGTTCCGAAATCTCAAAGGTCTGAATGAGTTGAGGTAAACGATCGAGTGAATGGATGAGCACGCTGTCAAGTTTTTTTCCCTGGTTGGCATCATCAATAAATGCGGCAACAGTATAATGTATATCTTCAGCTCTTTCTAATGCTTTTTTTGCGGAAAGGGCAAAATCGTCGGATCCAAAAATTACTACTTTGGTTTTAGATTTGGCGAAGTTGATAAGCTGATAGAAGATAGCTTTCACACTCAGCCTGGAAAAAGTAGTTATAAATACATGAATCAGGAAATCAATGAGCAGAATCGAGAATGGAAATAAATAAAAACCATAGAAAATTCTGGAGATGAAACTGGCAACTAATAAGATTACACTTCCGAGAGTAATAATCAGAAATATGCGAACGGTATCCTTAGTGCTGGTGTACCTAACTATACCTGCATACATACGAAATACTAAAAAGGTAATGAGCCTGATACTTACAAAAAAAGGTACTACCATTATAAATTGCTCTAAAGCACTGGAGGGAATCTGAAAATTGAAACGCAGATAATATGCACCTGTAATTGAAACTGCGCTGGTAAGTATATCAAACAAAAGAATTATCCAGCGTGGAGCATGTTGTCTCAAAAAATTTGTATTTATCATTTTTATCTCATCTTTAATACCTGTAACGCATTTACATCAGAATACAGATACACATCTTTTATAACTTAATTTATTTTACATAAAAACACTTGCTGTACAGGTTTTTGTTTATGTTTTATACCAGTAGTCTGGCCTGAACGATGCAAGTGTACAAAGATATATTATTTCATAATACTATTTTACAATAAAATTGTTTCAAAAAATGTTATAGAAATGTTAGCGAAATAGGTTTTACGGGAAAATAAAAAAAGGACTGTCTCCGAGAGACAGTCCTAATATGTAGATTTTTTAGAATGTCAATTATTTAACTACTTTTAGTTCGTCGATAAGACGCTGAGCACCTGCAAATTTATCCATAATGAATAATACATAGCGTATATCTACACTTATGGTACGCTGAAGTGCTGGTTCAAAAGCGACATCACCGCTCATAGCTTCCCAGTTTCCGTCAAAAGCGATACCAATAAGTTCACCATTACCATTTATTACAGGGCTTCCAGAGTTACCACCGGTAATATCATTGTTGGAAATAAAAGTAACAACTACGTCACCATTTTCAGCATACTGGCCAAAATCTTTAGCAAGCCAAAGTTCTTTCAGGCGAGGTTCTACATGGAATTCGTAATCATTTGGTATTTCTTTTTCCATCACGCCCGAAAGAGTGGTGATATAATTAAATTTCACAGCATCTTTTGGTGCATATGAACCAACTGTACCATAAGTCATACGCATGGTAAAGTTTGCATCCGGGGCATAATTGCGTTCGGGCGACATAAGCATCAGGCCTTTCATGAACAAATTGTAACCGGTAGCCAAGTTCTGGTCAAAACCTTTTTGTTTTGCATCCAGTTCTTCAAATTTGGCGTACATAGATTTGGCAGCAATATAAATAGGATCTGCCTCAAGTTTGGCTTTGTCAGGAGCAGCTACAAATGCATCATATCGCTCTTTGCTGGTAAATATGGAGTTATTGAACCAGTCATCGGAACATTTTTGAAAATCAGTACCATATTGTTTTACAACATCAACGTAGAATGATGGATGAAATTCAGGCTTTACATCGCTATAGAACAATTTAAGCATGGCAGCAGTAATCTTGTGATCTGTAGATACATTATAATCTTTAAAGAACATCTCACCCATCATTTTCAATCTGTCAGCTTTGTCGAAATTGGCACCGGCTCTGTAAGCGAAACTAACTGCTTCAATGCCTCTGAAAATTGACTCAGATAAGAACTGGCTGGCAAAAGTAAATTCTTTGCGTCCGGCATAAGCATCATTAATCATTTTGACACAGCCACCAAACTCTTCGTTTCGTTTTTTGTCGGCAGCAGCCCATTTCTGGAATTCAGTTTCGATTGCTAGTTTTTTATCTCTCACTTTCAAACGTTTCAAGCCTTGGCTTTGTCCGATAGAATATTTCCAATAATTGCTAGAACGTGCATATTTGCTTGAATACTGAATGCGCACTTTGTCGCTGGCCATCATGTCTTCCATCATTATTTCCTGGCGAATACCACGAACTTTAATGCGTACAGGGTGTTCTACATCCAATAATTCGTCTACACCACCACTAGTGATGTATCGGTCGGTGCTGCCGGGGTAGCCCAAAATCATACTAAAGTCGCCTTCTTTCACACCTTGTATTGATACAGGGAAGAAATGCTTTGGTTTAAGAGGTTTGTTGGCAGGATCATATTTTGCAGGTTTTCCGTCGGCCGAAGCATATACACGAAAAACTGAGAAATCGCCGGTATGGCGTGGATACATCCAGTTGTCGGAGTCATGACCAAATTTGCCAATAGACTCAGGAGGTGTTCCAACTAAGCGAACATCGTCAAAACGCTCGTAAACCAGAAGAAAGTATTGATTTTCGAAAAAGTAAGGTTTTACTTCAGCGTTGTAACCAGTTCCTTCGGTAGCTTTTTTAACTATTGCTTCGATGGTGGTTTTTATAACGGTTGCTTTATCGTCCTTCTTTTTCATTTTTTTTACTGCATCCTGTATCTGAGGAGTAACATCTTCTAAGCGCTGCAAAAAAGAGACAAACAACCCGGGTGTGGGTATTTCATCTTTATCTTCTTTTGCCCAGAAACCATATTTCAGGTAGTCGTTCTCAACTGTACTGTGCTGCTGTATTGCACCATAGCCACAGTGGTGATTTGTAAATATTAGGCCGCGGTCTGAAACTATTTCTCCGGTGCAAAAACCGCCAAAAACAACCACAGCGTCTTTCATGCTCGATTTATTGACGCTGTATATGTCTTCGGGAGTTAATTTAAAACCCTGACGTTTCATATCGTCATAGTTCTTATTCAGAAGGGTGAGCAACCACATTCCTTCATCGGCACGAGCCAAAGGAGCGATTAAAAGAAGCAAACCCAATAAAAAAATGGTAAACTTTTTCATGCAAAAATTTAATTAATAAAACATTAGAAACTTAATATAAAAAAATCGGGAAACCATACATTTGAAGGTTTCCCGAAAAATTTTCATTATTCAACTATTACCAGCTCGTCAATCAGATGCTTGGCACCAGCGTACTTTTCAATTACGAAGAGTACATACCTGATATCAACACTTATGGTTCGTTGCAAATCGGGCTCATAGGCTATGTCTCCACTCATTGCTTCCCAGTTTCCGTCAAAGGCAATTCCTATCAGGTCACCATTTTTGTTCATAACCGGGCTACCAGAGTTTCCGCCAGTGATATCATTATTGGTAATAAAACATACATTGAGGTCAGTAGAACCATCATCCAGTTTCACACCATATCGGCCAAAGTCTTTATTTTGGTACAATTCCTTTAAGCGGGCCGGTACCACAAACTCAGGATTGTTTTTATCCTCTTTTTGCATGATACCTTTTATGGAAGTATAGTATTTATATTGCACACCATCTTTGGGTTCGTATGGCAATACGGTACCATAGGTAAGTCGCATAGTAGAATTGGCATCCGGATAAAATACCTGATTGCTTAGCATTTCGCGCAAAGATTTTGAGAATAAGCGTTCGCTGCGCATAGACTTGGATTGAGCCTGCAGATTGAGCATGTATATGCCGCGATATGCATCGAGGAAGCTCATCATAAGTTTAAAACCAGGGTCCTCAGATAAGGTTTTCATTTTAGGTTTATCCAGAAATTTTTGAAATTTCTCTTGATCAACCAAAACAGATTCCTCAAACAATTTCTTCACATAGTTGTCTATGTTCCCTTTAAATTTTTTATTTATTTCTTCGTAAATACCCGGATGCATGCTCAAATCAACATTTTCTTTATAAAGTTTTAGCATAGCAGCCAATATTTTCTGGTCGGTAGGCGCATGGTAATCTTTGAAGTATTTCGATTCTCTGTTTCTCAGTTCAGTTACTTTTTCGGCTATAGCTTGCTCATTGGGTGTTTCGGCAGAAAGTTCCTGAAATAAGCCAAAGTTGTACCAAGCAAAAATCACTAAATCGGCTCCACCGAATATGGCTTCATTTATATAATTATCAGCTATTTGCAGCTTTTCAGATTCGATATAAGTTTGTTTTAAAACAGAAAGAATATCGCCGTACTGATTCTGACGCTGATTATCGGCTTGAATCCAGTTTGTAAGATCTGCTTCTATCTTTCTTTTCTTCTCTACCACGTTCAAATTGGTAAGTCCTTGGTTCTGGCCAATAGAATATTTCCAATAATTTGAACTTGAAGCATATTTAGATGAGTACTGTATACGGATTTTTGGATCAGAGTCCATTCCCGCTTTCATAATATCCTGTTTTACTGTGCGTACTTTTATGCGTATAGGATTCACAATATTCATGGTATAGTCTACCCCAAATGAGGTAAGATATCGCTCTGTTGTACCCGGATATCCCATAATCATAGCAAAATCGCCGGGTTTATATCCACCGAGTGATATTTTCAGGAATTTTTTTGGATGATAAGGTATATTGTTTTCAGAATATTCAGCAGGTTTGCCATCAGGACCAGTATATACTCTGAAAATGGAAAAATCGCCTGTGTGTCTTGGATACATCCAGTTGTCGGTATCATGGCCAAATTTACCTATTGCCTCAGGTGGCGCACCAACCAATCTTACATCTTTGAAAGTTTCGAGTATAAAAGCAAAAAACTGATTGCCATTATAAAAACTTTTTACCTGAGCATCATAATGTGTGCCGGCGGTAAGTGAATCCATAATAAAGGCTTTATTGTTTTCTATGATTTCGTTTCGGACCGCTTCTTCCATGCTGCTTGAAACCCCCTGAAGTGCACGTAGGGTAACATCTTCCATACGGACCAGCAACGAAACTGTTTTTCCGGGATTCACCAGTTCTTCTCCGCGTTTTGCCCAAAAACCATTCGTGAGATAATCGTTTTGAACACTACTATGCGACTGTATCTCATCGTATCCGCAGTGGTGGTTGGTAAACAATAGCCCATCAGCACTTACAAACTCAGCTGTGCATGAGCCGTAGTCCAGCGCTACAACCGCATCTTTGAGGCTGGCATTGTTCACATCATAAATATCGCTTGCAGAAAGTTGAAAACCCAACTTCTGCATTTTCTCAATATTATATTGCTGGATGAGCGCCAATAGCCACATGCCTTCATCGGCCAGCACCCGAACCGGAAGCAGTAAATAGGCTATTAAAAAGGTAGCCAATAATCTTTTAATCATATTACAAACATTTAGGTAAACGAATTTATAATTATAGGTAAAGGAATAAATTTAAGCCCAATATGCAAAATAAAACCATTAACATTTTAGTAACAGTTCAGTTTGATAAATTTTAATACGTTATTATTCAGCGATTTTTAGCTTCGGGAGAATGGTGAAACTGTCCAATAGCATACACCTCCCACAATGGGGTTATATGTTTTGCATCGCACTACAAATATAAATCTTTACCCGTATATATGGTTTTATGCGATGAAAAGAATTTTGCAATTTTTTATACAATTTTCGCATTACCAACGTTAGTGTAATACCAAATAAAATCCATGAACCACAACCGATTGTTAAGAATAGGCGTATTAACAGCTTTATATATATATTTCGCTTATAGTTTTGCATTTGCTCAACGAGCTTCGGTGCTTGAGCAAATGCGCGGCGTTTGGGTATCTACTGCATTCAATCTGGATTGGCCTACCAAGCAAGGAATGAGTGCTTTTGAGCAACAAGCCGAATTTATAGATTATCTGGATAAGTTTGAGAGTATAGGCATCAATACAGTCATACTTCAGGTTCGTCCGGCAGGCGATGCTATTTTCAAATCGAGTTACGAGCCTTGGTCGAAATTTATTTCGGGAAAAACCGGAGAAGCACCAACCCCATACTATGATCCCCTGAGTTTTGCAATTGAAGAATGCAAAGCAAGAGGAATGGAGTTGCATGCATGGTTCAATCCATTCCGGGCTGCCATATGGAACAAATGGACAAAAGCCGAAGAAACAGAAAGCCGCAAGCAAGTTTTTACTCAACACCCCGATTGGTTTGTTGAGTATGGCGAGAAATTGTATTTCGATCCGGGAAATCCGGAATTAAGGCATTACCTTGTTCGTATTATCATGGATGTGGTGCGCAGATACCCCGTTGACGGCATTCACTTCGACGATTATTTTTACCCTTTCCCCGACCGCAACTTGCCCCCATTCAACGATGCCCAGACATTTCAGAAATATGGCAACGGATTTGAGGATAAATATGCATGGCGACGTGAGAACATTAACAGTTTTATAAAAGAAGTTCACGATTCTTTGCAACTTCTCAAACCTGAATTGAAATTCGGAATTGGTCCGCCTGCTGTATGGCGAAATCAAGGATACGACTCAAGAGGAAGCAAAACCTTAGGGCTATCTGCTTACGACGATTTGCATGCCGATACCCGCCTTTGGATGGAACAGGGCTGGATAGACTATATAGCGCCTCAAATGTACTCAGCTATTGGCAGCAAAGTTTCTGACTACAGAGTGCTTGCCAGCTGGTGGAACGATAATGCGTACGGACGGCATGTATACACAGGCCATGCACTATTTCGAATCGACCCGAAGTCGGAATCTGGAGTCTGGCGCGACTTATCCCAGATTCCACGTCAAATAAGGCTCAATGAGCAATATCCGGAAATAAAAGGAAGTGTACTATATAGTGCCATTTATCTTAAAAAAAACATCGGCGGTATATATGATAGCCTCAGAAATATGTGGCAAAACAATCCGGCCATAGCCCCAGGTATGCCTTGGAAATATCTTGTAGTGGTGGTAGACAATACTGACAGTACCAACACCCAGCCCGATGACATAAACGAGCAGAAATATGTATACATACTCGATTCACCCAAAAACCCCGAAACGGTAGAAATGGGAAGTCAGATATACATATTTTGGGAAATGCCTATAAATCATAGAGTAGAATTCCAGCCAGATTTGGATTATCGTGTTTATCTTTTCAGAAAAAACGAACCACAGATACCAGATAAGGAACATCTAATACAAGTAACCGACAAGAAAGAAGCACTCATTAAAAAGCGCTGGCTATTCAGGCGTACGGGATATATACTGGTGACTGCTGTGTACAACAATATAGAAAGCGCACCTGCAAGCCCGGTGAAGATACGTTATTGAGCATTATACATCCAACACGCCTATCACCTCAAACCTTTCAAAAACCCGGTCGCCATGAGGTGAGTCTTTGAGCTCGTCAGTAAGATCCTGGCCCGCCCAATGCTCATAATGCTGCCCTTTGCGCCACATACGGCTAAGAGTCACATCGTATATTTTTCCTTTGAAGGCTACCCAAATTTCTTCTTTGTCCTGTCCGTTGCGCAGAGCCAACTGAAATCTTGTATACTTTGCTATTTCACTCATATTTTTATAATTTTCATGCCTCTGGTTTCAAACTAAAGACCGGAATAATATTTTAAAAATCAACTCAAAAATTTGAACAAAGTTACAAATTCATACTTTTACAAAAACTAAGTTTAAACAGGTTCTCACAAAAAATTGATTTTTCATAAAAAATAAATAAAGCCCATGAATAAAAATTGCCTCCTGATAATTATGCTTCTGATAAGCGGAAGTATAAATGCACAGCCCATACAGCGCGAAATGCGCGGGGCTTGGATAGCAACCGTAAAAAACATAGACTGGCCGCAGAGTCGCACCCAACCAGCCGACAAACAAAAAGAAGACCTCATAAATATTATCAACGAGTATCACCAAAATGGATTGAATGCTGTATTTATGCAAATACGTGCTGCTTCAGACGCCTATTACAATTCGCCTATTGAGCCTTGGTCTGAGTGGATGACCGGTAAACAGGGGCAGAGGCCTTCGCCTTATTACGATCCCTTACAAACTGCCATAGACGAATGTCACAAAAATGCAATGGAATTTCATGCCTGGTTCAATCCATACAGGGCTGTATCCAATGTAAATACTTCAAGCATTGCCGATAATCATGTATCAAAAGTACATCCGGAATGGTGCTTACGATATGGCGACGATTTGTGGCTCGACCCGGGTTTACCAGAAGTACGCAATTATATTGTAAAAATTGTAATGGATGTGGTTAGACGCTATGATATAAACGGAGTACATTTCGATGATTATTTCTATCCCTACCCCATTGCCGGAAAAGACTTTCCGGACTCAGCCTCATACGCGCGTTACAACGATCCGTTGCGACCACTAAACAGAGCCGACTGGCGACGTAAAAATGTGGATCTTGTAATTGAGCAATTGCATGACAGTATAAAAGCTGTGAAGCCATACATAAAATTTGGTATTGCTCCATTTGGTATCTGGCGCAATAAAACCAGCGACCCACGAGGTTCTGAATCACGAGGACTCGAAAACTACGATGCCCTGTATGCCGATGTTTTACTTTGGCTTGAAAAAGGATGGATTGACTATGCAGCTCCTCAGCTATACTGGTACATTGGCTACCAGCATGCAAATTTTGAGGTGCTTATACAGTGGTGGAAGAAAAATTTGTATGGCAAACAACTGTACATTGGGCATGCGGTATACATGTCGACCACTGACAATACAAACGAAGAATGGCGCAAACCAACTCAAATTCCGTCACAGCTCAGATTGGTCCGAAAATTTGCTGCAGATGGTAGTATACTATATAATACTACTTCTTTTCGGAAAAATGCGAATGGTGTGAGAGATAGCATTAAATCAGACTTTTACGCCAAGTTGGCATTTCCGCCAGCCATGAACTGGATAGACAATAAAGCCCCCAATAGGCTAAACCGTATAGATGTATTGAAATACAGAAAAGAATATTTTATGCTCTGGCAACAAAATACTCCCGGTGGAGCCATGGATACAGCTTCCTATTACCTGATTTTTTCGGTCAAAGGCGCTGTCGACAAAATAGAGCCAAATCTTGAAAATCTAGTAACCATAACCAAAGAGCCATTGTTTGCCGTAAACAGACGCAGGTTTGCATTATTTCGCAAAAAAGTAAGCTATAGCATAGTAGCTATGGATAGAATGTACAACATGAGTCTGCCATCAGATCCTGTTTTACTGAAACTTTAATAATAAATGAGTATCCGGCAAAACATTGGGTGATTCAGATTAAACTTCCTACTTTTGCCGGATATAAATTTTTCGCTAAAATGACATTAGATATAGTTGAAATTTTCTCCGCATTCATGGTATTATTCGCTGTAATTGACATTACAGGGGCTATACCCATCATACTCAGTCTTAAGGCCAAAGGCACAATCATAGAGCCTGCAAAAGCGTCGCTGGTTGCTTTTGGCATTATGTTGCTTTTTCTGTTTATCGGCGAGCCATTGCTCAATCTTTTTGGTGTAGATATTTCATCATTTGCGATAGCCGGTTCATTTATACTGTTTTTTCTGGCACTTGAAATGGTGCTTGGGCAGGAGTTTTTTAAATCCGAAATTGAAGGCGGAGGCGCAAGTATAGTGCCCATTGCCTTTCCGCTTATAGCTGGTGCAGGTTCCATCACTTCCCTCATTTCACTAAAAGCTGAATATGATACCCTCAACATTGGCATTGCCCTTTTTATAAATATGATATTGGTATATCTGGTGCTACGTGCTACGCATTTTTTCGAAAGGACTTTGGGTAAAAATGGAGTACACATCCTTAAAAAATTCTTTGGAATCATACTTTTATCTATTGCCATTAAGTTATTCATCTCCAATACGGGTATCAAAATCTAAAGTATGGCAGATATAGTACTTTATACCGATGGGGCGGCCTTAGGCAATCCAGGACCCGGAGGGTATGGCGTGGTGCTTATGTCAGGTAGTCACCGCAAAGAGATGAGTGCCGGATTCAGGCTCACCACAAACAACCGTATGGAGCTACTGGCAGTGATAGCAGGGCTCGAAGCACTCAAAAACCCCGGCAACAATGTAACGATATACTCCGATTCGAAATACGTAGTGGATGCTGTAGAAAAAAAGTGGGTTTACAACTGGGTGAAGACAAACTTTAAAGGAAAAAAGAATGAGGATTTGTGGAGGCGCTTTCTTAACGTAGCACAAATGCACAAACTCAAATTTGTTTGGGTAAAAGGCCATGCAGGTATTCCCGAAAACGAAAGGTGCGACGTGCTTGCAACCCAAAGTGCTGCAAGTAAAGATCTGAAAACAGATCATGCATACGAAGCTGCAGTGAGTAGAGGCGAGGCTTGATTTACTTTTGTTTAGTATAAAACACGAAGCCTTTTGCATCGCATTTTCGACAATTCCCATCTAAATACCACACTCCCATCGATATGAAAAGATTCTGACACCAGTTGGAATCCGAAGAATTCAAGAATCCGAATAGAATCGGTATTGTCGGGTAAGGTAAACGCTACTATTTTGCTCACCTGATGATAAGTAAAAGCATTGGAAATAAGCATAGAAGCCAACATCCTGCCATACCCCAAGTTTCTATACTCTGGCGATATTTCATAATATATTTCTACAGCTTTATCCTGATTAGGTTTTCCTTTGTACCCGCCACACCCAATAAGCACGTTTGTATCTTTTTTTACAACCAGACAAGTGTACCAATTTGCACAATCCGGGTTGGCGTATATGCAATGCTGCGTAAGTTTAAATACCGGAAAACTATAAAAATTCCAATCAGGCGATATGTGTATACCTGTTATTACGGCCAATTCTTCAGAATGAGAAATGATTGCGTCAATCACTTCTTTATTACACGTAATGAGTCGTAATTGTTCAGATTCGGCCAATATTTGCATATCAGAATATTAAAAACGGATATTTACATTCGAAATTCTTAACAAACAATTAGTTTTCATATAAAAATAAAACATTAAACATGATTAGAATAAAAAAAAACAGTTTTTCTACCTTTTGTTTAATGTGCTTTTAAATAAAGAGTTTCTACGAATAGCAACTACTTGAAGGTCTTTGTCGTATTGAGCAAGGTGCTGCTTTACAGTAACTTTATTGTCTTTTATGAAAGCTTGATTGTTCAAAGTATTGTCTTGGAAAAATTTGTTCAATTTACCAACGGCAATTTTCTCAGCCATTTCAGCAGGTTTACCTTCTTGAATAGCTATTTCTTTACCAATTTCAATTTCTTTGGCAATCACGTCCTGGTTTACATCGTCTTTGTCGATAGCAATAGGCGCCATAGCAGCAATTTGCATCACTATGTCTTTGCGCAGGCTTTCTTCCACATTGGGTTTGTTGAAACCGGCCAAAGTAGCTACTTTGTTACCCGGGTGAATGTATGCAGCCACAGTAGCAGCTTCTATCACTTCAAAAACAGAGATATCGATTTTCTCACCTATTACGCCATTGAGGTTCACTACTTCGCCACCAATTGTATGATCTTTGTAAGAAAGATTTTTGAGTTCGTCTATATTTTTTACTTTGTTTGCGATAGCCAGATCAGCAAATTCATGAACAGTTTTCACGAAATCATCGTTTTTGGCAACAAAGTCTGTTTCGCAATTGAGGCTCATGAGAACACCAAAAGAACCATCAGCAGATACTTTAGCAATAACTGCACCTTCGGTAGCGTCTCTGTCGGCACGCTTATTAGCAACTTTTTGACCTTTTTTGCGAAGAAAATCTATTGCAGCATCAAAATCGCCATTGGCTTCCTCGAGTGCAACTTTGCAATCCATCATACCGGCACCGGTAATTTTACGCAGCTTAGCTACGTCAGCAGCTTTAATTTCAGCCATAATGTTTAATGTAAATATTTTATAAATAAGTTTTATTCAATTCAAAGGTTAAAAAACAAAGCCCTGACAGGGAGTAATGCGCCATCAGGGACTGAGTGTTTTATCAGAAAGAACGAAGTATTATTCGTTTGTTTCGTCTTCTTCTGTTTCTACAGTATCGTCCATGCTGGCTTTTTTCTCCTGCAGTTTACGATTTGTATTTTTACGTGCGCCTTGGCGGTTTCCATTTTTAGTTTCGGCACCCGGTTGAGCAGTTTTCACTTCATCTGTATCTTTTTCGGCTTTACGTTCGTCGTAGCCTTCCATGATGGCTTTAGCCATAACGTCAATGATAAGAGAAATTGATTTAGCTGCGTCGTCATTTGCTGGTATTACAAAATCTATATTAGGGTCAGAGTTTGTATCTACAATACCAAAAACAGGGATATGTAATCGTTTGGCTTCCCTGATGGCAATGCGTTCTTTTAATACATCAACAACAAAAAGAGCAGCAGGTGTGCGGGTAAGATCTGAAATAGAACCAAGGTTTTTTTCCAATTTAGCACGTTCACGACTGATTTGCAGTCTTTCACGTTTAGAAAGGTGATCAAATGTACCATCAGTAGACATTTTGTCGATGTTGTTCATCTTTTTTATGGCTTTTCTGATAGTAGGGAAGTTGGTAAGCATACCACCAGACCAACGTTCTGTGATGTATGGCATTCCAACAGCTTTTATTTTTTCGGCTACTATTTCTTTCGCTTGCTTTTTGGTAGCAACGAATAGAATTTTGCGTCCGGATTTTGCTATTTGTTTGATAGCGCTCGCAGCTTCATCTATTTTAACAACAGTTTTGTGCAAGTCAATAATGTGGATTCCGTTGCGCTCCATAAATATATATGGTGCCATTTCAGGATTCCATTTGCGACGAAGGTGGCCAAAATGTGCGCCTGCTTCGAGCAATTCGTCAAAATTTGTACGTGACATTTAATTTTTTTTTGATGTTTACATTCCATAAGATCAATTGCTGAGTAGCGCTTGGCGGTCACAGCAATTTAGATACTAAACCCACTCTATCGAATAATAAAAGTGATTAACGTTTACTAAACTGGAAGCGTTTGCGAGCTTTCGGTTGACCTGGTTTTTTACGTTCTACCTCACGTGGGTCGCGGGTAAGCAGGCCATTCGATTTTAGGATTGGTCTGTATTCCGGGTTCAATTTGCACAATGCACGGGCTATTGCCAAACGTACTGCTTGTGACTGACCGGTAATACCGCCACCATCCAAATTTGCAACGATATCAAATTTACCCATGTTGTCGGTAAGTTTGAGGGGTTGCTCTACAAAATGCTGGTGCGTAGCTACGGGGAAGTAAGCGGCGTAATCACGCTTATTGATGGTGATTTTGCCTTGACCCTCCGATAGGATTACTCGGGCTACGGCAGTTTTACGGCGTCCAACTGTATTGATTCTTTCCATGTTTATTTAATTGAATCGAGATTAATAAGTTTTGGATTTTGTGCCCCATGAGGATGCTCTGAACCACTAAAGATTCTCAAGTTCACCATGATGGCATTTCCCAAACGATTCTTAGGCAACATCCCCCTTACGGCCATTTTGATAAGCCTTCCCGGATCTTTTGCAGAAATTTGTTTAGGTGTTTCGCCTACCTGACCTCCTGGGTAACCAGAATATCTGTAATGTACGCTCTGTGTCCACTTATGACCCGTGAGACGGATCTTATCGGCATTGATGATAATCACATTGTCGCCACCATCTACATGAGGTGTAAAATTGGGGCGATGTTTGCCGCGGAGCATGAGCGCTACTTTAGAAGCAAGGCGACCAAGCACCTCGTTCTCTGCATCTACCAATACCCACTCTTTTGTAACGGTGGCATCGTTGGTTGATACTGTTTTGTAACTTAATGTATCCACTTTGTTTTACTTTTTTTGTTAATGTACTAAACTAGACCCTATTAATG
The DNA here is from genome assembly GCA_020048155.1 of Bacteroidota bacterium. GTDB lineage: Bacteria > Bacteroidota > Bacteroidia > Bacteroidales > DYOH01 > JAIFMY01. Next base: position 2,440 of record JAIFMY010000240.1, on the reverse strand, counting down.
GACTGCAAAACTACAACATTATTCTTAAATCTCAAATGCTTTTTCAAATTAATTTTTTATACTTTTAACTCATTATATCATAGGTTTTAAAATAAATATGGAAGCAACTGTAAAAGAAAAATATATGCTCCGGGCTATAGAACTCAGCAATATTTCGGTCGAAAAAGGAGGTGGCCCATTTGGTGCAGTAGTGGTATGCAATGGCGAAATTATTGCTGAGGCGCACAACCAGGTAACCCTTACCAACGACCCTACCGCGCATGCTGAGGTTGTAGCCATACGTGCTGCTGCGCAAAAACTGGGTACTTTCGATTTGAGCCATTGTGAGGTTTATACATCGTGCGAGCCTTGCCCCATGTGCCTGGGGGCTATGTATTGGGCACGTATACAATGTTTTTATTTTGGCAATACCAAGCTTGATGCCGATTCGATTGGCTTTTCCGATGCTTTTATATACGATGAACTGAGTAAAAGTTTTGCGGAACGTAAAATGCCCGCTTATCCGCTGATGCGTGATGTGGCTTTTGAGGTTTTTGAAAAATGGAAGAACAAGGAGGATAAAACGGAATATTGAAGTTTTTGTAGCTGAGAATTGAGAATGCGTGAAGCTGCGAACCCAACCACCTGCAATCGTCCGCAGGATATTGTAGCATAGCGATACCCCCCTCGTTCGGCGTAGGCTTCGCCTGCGTCGTGTATATCCCAGCAGGAGCCGCCTGCGTTTTAGGTATGAGGCACGGCCTCATAGGATAAATGAAACCGAGGCGGAGCCTCGGCTTAACGGGGATAGCACCTTTTGTAATTTGGCAGCACCTTTCTCAAAGCCGTATGGGCGGGCGTTTGTAAGCATTTCCATTTGCATGGTCATCGTATTCCGTTTTAGTAGTTAACTTTAGCGGATACTAAGTAACTAATAAAGCTTAAAAATCTAGTTTAAATTAGTTTTGAAATAGTTACCCAGTACTTAATAGTTATTTACCAACCTTAAAGTTGAAGTTATATGGTCGAAATTTATAAAGTTGATTTAGTTCATTACGTACTATCCCATAGTCTTCAAAAGTATTGCTATATACCAAGTGTAAAGTAACTGAATCTATTATTATATAATACCTCTCGTATACATCAAAACAGGTACTTTGATATTCAAATACTTCTTTAACAATAATTGTATCACCTCGAATGGTGTAATATCCCTGATTATTAGCAGTTATCTTATTATTTGTAATTGTTGACTCAAAATGCTTGAATCCCATATATTTCATACCTATGCAGTAAAATGAACCGTCTGGTTGGAAAATTGTAGGAGCGCAAATATCATACGAACACTCTTCGAAGTAGTACCCATCAATTCGTATTAAAGTATCTAAGCCCGTATATTGTCTGGGATATTTGTTTTTTATTTGGTAAGCCACGTTATAATTCCTACAACCCAAAAGGGTAAATAACAGTATAAAGAATAATAAAATATTTCTCATACACCGGAAATTAATACAATGAATAGAAATCATAATAACCATTGTAAAAGTACCACTTTGAATACTTGCCATATGGTGTGTAAAAAAGGGGAGATTTTACTAGAAACAAATGCATGCCATTTTGTTGTATATCTTGGTATTTCGGATTGTCGTAACCTATTCTGGTTACTTTACCACCATATCTCATTCCTACCCAAAATGGACTCTTGTATACCTCACCATCGGTATACGTGCCCAATGTATTCCTTTTTTTCCAATATCGACTCGCATAAATATCGTCCCTTTTAAGCAAAGATTTCTCACGCACAGGGCTATTGGTGTATATATATGACCCAATTAAAATGCTTCTGTTTCCGGGCAGGTAAATCTCCATCTCCAATGCATTGGTGCGCCATCTATCTTTTTCATCTCCCAAAAAGTCATTCTCTAACCTAATTGAAGCATAGGGGGTGTGAATCTTTACCCCACCTAGGTTTTGTGAATTACTATTACCATCAGGACCTTGATTGAATCCATAGTGCGCAGAGTACAAGCCATAGCCATATCCTCCAGTTTCTCTATAATCAACCCCATACCCATAATAGTTTTCACTGGTTGAGCCACCTATAGAAATTGATGTATTCTGCCCGGTAAGATTCAATTGAACTGAATAAGTCATATTCCCAGAACTATTTCCTGAAACAGAAACAATTAGTCCACTCTTATCTTTATCAAACCACTTTATTGGATTCCATTCCCATTTACCAGTTTCCTTATCGCGGTTATCATGTGCTGCTTGCAAATATGTAAATACCGCCAAAGCAATATATCCCCAACTTTCCCCACTCGGATCAGTATACTTCAACGGATTATTAATACAATACGTGTACCTATAATAGTTCAGCGGATTATTAGGATCTTGCAGTATGGGATCTGGTGAGAGGAAAAGGCCAAGCACAGGGTCGTACACACGGCCATTCATGTTG
>JAIFMY010000222.1 GCA_020048155.1 Bacteroidota bacterium | reverse complement strand
TGCACAAAGAGAAATCTGGCGATGCGTTTAATCCGGTGGATACATTTATTAATGATTTGACTGCTGTAGAATGGTTGCCTAAAGTGATTGTTAAACACAGCATCACCGATGATATAAATACCTATGTTAGCTTTGCTAAGGGATATAAATCTGGTGGTTTCAACGTGACGTTCGATAAGCCTTATGAGCAGAACTACGAACCCGAATACAGCCTGAACTACGAATGGGGCATTAAGGGTGCTTTTTGGGACAGAAAAATACAAACCGGAATGGCTTTGTTTTACATAGAAAGCGAAAATTTGCAAATATCTCAGCTTCGTGCCAGTGGCAAAGGTTCGATGATTAAAAACGCAGGCAGTAGCCGAAGCCAGGGGGCAGAATTTGAATTTACCGCATATTGGACCAACAATTTCAATACCCAAGTATCTGTGGGGTATACCGATGCACGTTTTGTGGATTACAAAGACACCATCAAAAAAGTGGATTACAGTGGTAAGGTTGTCCCTTTTGTTCCTTTCTATACTTACAATGTGAGTGCGGAGTATCGCATACCCGTTAAATTCTATATAATGCAGTATGTGAGCTTGTCTGCAGATTATCAGGGTATTGGAAAACATTTCTGGGACGATGCTAATTTGTCGTCGCAAAAGGCGTACAATTTGGTAAACGGCCGTATTGCCCTCATCAGTAAATATGGTTCGCTTTCATTCTGGACAAAAAACCTGTTGGATGAAGCATACAATGTATATGCTTTCGAACTGTCTAAAACTAATTATTACGGACAATTGGGCGCACCTCGAAGGTTTGGGGTATCGCTGAATATTAATTTCTAGAGGAAATGGCTTTCTGTAGCAAAAAAACATAATGAAAAGAGCCTGCGCATGAGGGTCCGGCGATACCTGTGCGTAGCTTTTTAATTACATTTGCCACCTGATTCCTGAATATGCAAACAGGCCCAAATTTAAACTTCTAAATACAAATGAATCAAAATCAAAAATTAGTCACGCTACTTAGCCTTTATATAGCCCAGTCTATACCTATGAGTTTCTTCTCTACAGTGGTACCGGTCATTATGCGCATGGAGCATTACTCGCTTACAAGCATAGGGCTTGTGCAACTGGTGAAAGTACCCTGGATACTCAAATTTTTGTGGGCTCCCATGATAGATCGCAATAGCATATCTGTAAATCATTACAAACGTTGGATTATAGGCTCGGAGTTGTTTTATGCATTCATCATAGCAAGTATTGGTTTCCTGAATCTTCAAACCGATTTTACTACCATTATAGTCATGATGGTGATTGCGTTTTTCTTTTCTGCAACCCAAGATATTGCCACAGATGCCTTTGCGGTACGCATACTCAGGGTAAAAGAGCGAGGCACCGGGAATGGAATACAAGCTGCCGGCAGTTTCGTAGGGGCTTTGGTGGGTAGTGGTGTACTGCTTGCTTTGTACTCGCATGTAGGGTGGAGTACTTTGCTGTTTATACTTTCCGGATTCATTACAGTTGCACTTATACCGCTTTATTTGTTCAGGTACGAAGAGCACCTTCTGCCACGCAATTCTACTCCCGCGTCTATGAAAGATGTGCTTACTTTTTTTAAGCTCCCGAATATGGGCAAGCGTGTATTGTTGCTGTTCCTGTTTTATGCCGGATTTATAGGAATGATGGCTATGATAAAACCATTTTTTGTAGATCATGGTTTGTCAATCGAAGATATTGCCTTCATATCCGGTATTTTCGGTACTTCGGTGGGGGTGCTCAGTGCGCTTTCTGCGGGACTTATAATCCGGAAATTCGGTTCAGGCAGGGCCATTTATTTTATCGCATTTTTCAATATAGTTGCTACTAGTTTTTTTACCCTCATTAGCACCGGATACGATGCCCGATATATGTTCTACATTGGTGCTGCCTTGCTTTGGGGGTCTTATGCTATGTCGTCGGCACTGGTGTATACCATTTCCATGGAAACAGTTCGACCGGGCAGAGAAGGCTCAGATTATACCATTCAAATCATTATACCACACATGAGCGGCCTGCTTATGGCAGTTCTGAGCGGCAAAGTGGCCAATCATTTTGGCTACACCACACTTTTTCTCATAGAAACGAGCATCACAGTGTTCGTCTTTTTTGCCATAAGATGGCTATATATAAACAACACACAAGAAGAAGAAGAGGAAACGATGGCGTAACCACCGGATTATTATTTCTGCTTGTTTTACTTTATTTGAAAAGAATATGACACGCGAAGAACTTATAAAAAAATATAATGTACCCGCTCCCAGGTATACCAGTTATCCTACGGTTCCGTACTGGGACGCTGTACAATCTGAGCCACAGCAGTGGCTCGATGTTGTTGCAAAAACTTTTGCCGAAACCAATGATACATTGGGAATTAGCTTGTATATACATCTGCCGTTCTGCGAGAGTCATTGTACGTATTGCGCTTGCAATAAGCTTATTACTAAAAGTCATGCAGTAGAAGAACCCTACATAGAGGCTGTGCTGAAAGAATGGAAAATGTACCTCGATGCTTTTGGCGGAACACCTAATTTGAGGGAATTGCATTTGGGTGGTGGTACCCCCACTTTTTTTTCACCCCAAAACTTGGAACGCCTCCTAAGTACTATACTTGCCGGTGCCAATTTGCACCCAAAGCATGAGTTTAGCTTTGAGGGGCACCCAAATAATACTACCTACGAGCATCTTACCACGCTCTACAATTTGGGATTCCGGCGTGTAAGTTATGGGGTGCAAGACCTTGACGAAAGTGTGCAACGCATCATCAATCGCATTCAACCTTTTGAGACTGTAGAACGTGTTACCAATGAGGCACGACAGATTGGCTATACTTCTGTGAATTTTGATTTGGTATATGGCTTGCCTCGCCAACAAATTAAAAATGTGGAATATACCATAGAGCAAGTGTCGAAGCTAATGCCCGACCGCATTGCCTTTTATAGCTATGCGCATGTACCTTGGCTCAAAACCGGACAACGCAAGTTTACAGATGCTGATTTGCCTACCGATGCCGAAAAACGTGCATTGTACGAAATTGGAAAACAAAAGCTCATGGCTATTGGGCTTATGGATGTGGGAATGGATCACTTTGCCAAGCCAAACGACCAGCTTTTTATTGCCCTCAACGAAAAGAGATTGCATCGCAATTTTATGGGTTATACTACTTCTCAATCTCAGTTACTCATCGGGCTTGGCGCTTCTTCCATCAGCGATGCAAAATATGCGTTTGCACAAAACGAAAAAGAAGTTAACCAATATAGAGAAGTGATTACCGAAACAGGCTATCCGGTCACGCGTGTCCATTTTCAGACAGATGAAGACTTAATCATTCGTCAGGCAATTCTTTCCATCTCGTGCCACGGTGAATTGTACTTAAGCGATGCTCTCAAGAATGTACTGCCCACACAAGCCATGGAGACATTGTACCAGATGGTGTCTGAAAATATAATCGAGTTTGATGGAACTCATTTGAAACTCACTCCCGACTTTGGTAAAATGTTTCTTCGAAATGTATGTATGGCATTCGATGCCAGGCTGCACCGCAAACAAAAATCTGATAAACCTATGTTTAGCAAAGCTATCTGATATAAAATGGAAAAAATAGACATACTCATAATTGGCGCCGGCATTTCAGGACTTTCTACAGGTGCGTTTCTTAAGAAAAAAGGACTCGATTTTGTAATGTTGGAAAAAGGCAGTGTCCCTGGTGGTGTTATGCGTTCGGAGTTAAGCGGGAATTACATCTTCGATATGGGGTCTAACTCTGCTGTGCTGAAAAACGATGCCATACCCGAGTTGATACAGTGGGCTGGCATGGAAGACGATATGTACACTGCAGACAGGGCGTCAGCCAAGAGGCTCATCATGAAAGGCGGGAAACTGCACGCCATTTCAGGTCCGTTATCCATGATTTTCACCCCCTTGTTTTCCTGGAAAGCCAAATGGTTTGCCATGGGCGAGTTTAAGCACAAGCCACGTATAGCGGAAGGCGATGAATCTATGGCCGATTTTATAACCCGACGACTCGGGAAGGAAATCCTGGATTATGCCGTAAATCCTATTATTGCAGGCATATATGCCGGAAATCCAGAGGAAGTGAGCATGATGGCCAATTATCCGCGCATGTTGGAAGCCGAACGCAGGTTTGGTTCTGTGATGAAGGGAATGATGGCACTTGCCAAAGAAAGGCGCAAAAATGGCGAACCACCCAAAAAGCATCCCAAGTCTGCTATTTTCTCCTTCAAAAAAGGCATGCAGCAATTGGCTTACCGCTTGGCCGATTTGCTCAAAGAACACATACAATATGACGCTGAGGTACAATCGGTTCAAAAATCGGAGTTGGGGGGCTACCTAGTAACCTACATGCAAGCCGGTGTATCGAAACAATTACACGCTCGTATTGTGGTTTCTGCTGCACAAGCCTATACCGCTGCAAAGTATGTAGCCGAAATGGATGCCAATCTGAGCCAGAAACTTGCAGAAATTGTTTATCCTGCAGTTCTTGTACTTAATTTGGTTTACCGAAAATCTGCTATTGCTCAGAATCTTTCCGGTTTTGGTTATCTGATACCTGCCGCCGAAAAGCAATCCTATCTGGGGGCTATCTGGAGCAGTTCTATCTTCCCCAACCGGGCACCTGAGGACGAAGCTTTATTTACCATTTTTGTAGGAGGCCGAAGAAATCCGGAGATGTGTGCTATGCCGCTTGAAGAAGCCATTAGCAAAGTGCGCAGTGAATTCGAGATGGCCATGCGAATATCGGAACCACCTGTGGAAATAAAATCGAAATACTGGGAACGTGCCATACCTCAGTACAATATGGAGTATCCGCCTATAGCTGCCAGTATAGATGCATTTGAGAAAAGTAATCCGGATTTTATTGTTTCGGGGAATTATCGCAAAGGTTTTGCTACCGGAGATTGCATAGGCAATGCCAGAGAAAATGCTGCTCGAATTGCAAATATTTTGGATAAGAATAACTAAATATACATTGAATTTTGGTACAAAAAAGGCAGTTGCATTTTTGTGCATACTCCCTTTTTTGTATAATTTGGCTCTATATTGCTCCTATGTTTTCGCAAGGGCAATTACATATTAGGTTTTATTAAACATACAAAGTATTTGTTTATGAAAAGTACATTTTTCGTTCTGATTATTAGCCTATTGATTGCCTGTGGTGGTGGTGAAAAAACAAATGTTTCGGAAGATAAATCTGACACTGTGGTGCAGGAATATGGGGCGCAAAGCGGGGCGGAGGATATAGAGGAGCTGGGTTTTGAACTTTTGAGAACCGACTCTTTGGGCGAAATAAAACTGGGTACACCTATGACCAGCTTACTGCAATGGTTTGGTGAACCGCAAGAAAAATCGGAGGCTCAAATATGGGGTGCCGATGAGCAATTGCACCAGACCATAAAATACACTGCGCTGGGGTTGGAGTTCGATATGGTAAGCGACGGCGACAGCAGTATGACTGTAAATATGATAACAGCCACCGCTGGTTGCACACTCAAAACTGCAAAAGGAATCGGCTTGGGCAGTACGCACGATGAGGTTAAGGCAGCTTACAAAAAGTATATTAGCGAAAGTGCAAGCGATGAAATCACTTTGATAGCCGGCTCAATTTACGGGGGCATTGTTTTTGGTTTTGAAGACAAAAAAGTGAAATCGATTTTTTACGGTGCAGGCACTGAGTAGAGTTGCAACTGTATTTATTTCAGGA
>JAIFMY010000018.1 GCA_020048155.1 Bacteroidota bacterium | reverse complement strand
CTGTACGTTTCCTTACTATTTCTAAAAATAATGTGCTTTGCTTTGGCTGGGACGGCGAATTGTACACCCTTGCACCAAACGGAAAACCTGCTAAAGTAGCTGTTAATATATTGGTAGACGACCGTAGCAATCTGAACCAAAATTCACGCATGAGCTCAGGCGCTACAGAAATGGCTGTTTCATCAAATGGCAAAGAAGTGGCTTTTGTGCTTCGGGGCGATGTATATGCTACCTCTATAGAACACAGAATAACCAAGCGTATCACCAATGAGCGAAATGGAAGCTGGAATATATATGAAACCAAAATGGTTCGCACCGACGAAACCATGTTTGCCCACTCTACCCAACTCAAAGAAGAAATGATAGTTGGCTCTGCTACTGAAGAATTTCAACCTGCATACTCTCCAGATGGCAAAGAAGTAGCCTATTTAGAAGAACGAACAATTCTGAAAGTGATAAATCTGGAAACGAAAAAGATACGAACCATTCATGATGGAAAACAAACTTACAGTTACTCCGATGGTGATCAGTATTTTCAATGGTCGCCAGATGGCAAATGGTTTCTAATTGAATATGGTCCCGATCACCTGTTTCGCACTGACGTTGGCTTGGTAGATGCAAGCGGCAACGGCAAAATTACTAACATCACACAAAGTGGTTACTCTGATGGTGCCCCAAAATGGGCTCTCAAGGGGGAAATGATGATTTGGTTCAACGACAAGTACGGAATGCGCAGCCATGGTAGTTGGGGTTCGGAGTTCGATGTGTATGGCATGTTCTTTACCCGCGAAGCTTTCGAGAAATTCAAAATGACTAAGGAAGATCAAGAAGGTTTGCCCGAAGAAAAAAAGGATGACACTACAAAATCTGCAGATAGCAAAGACAAAAAAGACAAGGATAAAGACAAAGGCAAGTCTGATAAAAAAGATACAGTAAAAGTACTTACACTCGACCTCAATGGCTTAGAAGACCGCATCTTGCGACTTACTATCAACTCTTCGCGCTTGGCCGATGCAGTGATAACCCCCGATGGTGAAAAACTATACTACCTCTCGAACTTTGAAAAAGGATTCGACCTCTGGATGATTGATTTCAAGAAAAAAGAAACCAAACTGGTGGTAAAACTTGGTAGCATGGGTGGTTCGCTTTCTATTGGTAAAGATGGCAAAAACATTTATCTCTTTGGCGGTGGTCGTATGGTGAAAATAAGTACTGCAGACAATAGCCAGAAAGACATATCTTTCGAAGCGCCATTAGAAGTGAATTATTTTGCCGAAAAGAATTATATTTTTGAGCATGTGTGGCGTCAGATTTTCAAGAAATTTTATGTTACAGATATGCACGGAGTAGACTGGAATTACTACAAACAGGCTTATTCCAAGTTTTTACCCCACATAAACAACAACTACGACTATGCCGAAATGCTGAGCGAGATGCTGGGTGAACTCAATGGATCACATACCGGCTCAGGCTATCGCCACAGCGCATCAGACGGCACTCGCACTGCGACCTTGGGTATAATTTACGACTGGGCATATACCGGACAGGGCGTAAAAATAGCTGAACTTATGGATAAAAGTCCACTTAACACAAGCAAATCAAAGGTTAAAGCGGGTACCATCATCACCAAAATAGACGGAGAAATGGTAATGCATCTGAATGATTATTTCAATAAAATGAATATGAAAACAGGTTTGAAAATGTTATTCACATTTTCCGATGGTAAAACTACCTGGGAAGAAGTAGTAAAACCAGAATCGATTGGTATGGAAGGTGAATGGCTTTACGATAGATGGGTCAAGCTGATGATTGCCGAAACAGAGCGACTTTCGGGCGGACGACTTGGTTACGTCCATGTGCGTGGAATGGATAGTTACAGTTTTCGTCAGGTATTCTCAGACCTGCTTGGCAAAAATGTGGGCAAAGAAGCTGTAATAGTTGACACTCGTTTCAATGGTGGTGGTTGGCTGCACGACGATTTAGCTACCCTGCTGAGTGGAAAAAAATATGTAGACTATGTACCCCGCGAACAAAAAATGGGTTACGACCCCATGAGCCGCTGGAATAAACCTTCCATAGTACTTATGAACGAAGGCAACTACTCAGATGCGCATGGTTTTCCGTATACATACAAAACCCTTAGTATTGGCAAACTGGTTGGTATGCCAGTACCAGGTACAATGACCGCCGTTTGGTGGGAAACCCTCATAGATCCAAGCCTTTACTTTGGTATCCCACAAGTAGGCAGCAAAGATATGAATGGGAATTATTTAGAAAACAAGCAGCTTGAGCCCGATGTAAAAGTTCGCCAAAACTACGATGTGGTTATCAAAAAACGCGATGAACAGCTCGAAGGGGCAGTAAAGGAAATGCTTACCGATTTGGATAAGAAATAATCCGAAAAAAGTATATTATAAAAAGAGGCTGCGCAAATAGGTGTGTAGCCTCTTTTTTGCATTGGAGTAATTACAATTACTCATACTTCCATTTGGCTGAAGGTGTATCTTTATACAAATCAAATTCTTCATACATTATCAAATCATTATTGTTCATATTGCGAACTTTTACATAATCGAGCTCTCCACCTCCCTTAAAAGTAATGCGCAGTCCATATAAACGCCCAAGTTTATTCTGATAGGGGAATGGCCTCCCAAGCATTTCACCATTGTTTCTAATAATTAACTTACCTGTACGAATTTCAAATTTTAAGACATTCCATTTAAGTGGATTAAATGATACGAAAGATTTAATTTCAGGAAAAGTAGATGCGTAATGCCAAATTGTATCCGACAATACTACATAAGAATGCCCCAGCACATTGGAAGATCTCGTGAAATTAGCTGCGAGCCCTCTCCCATTCTCTCCTATTACCCACAACCTTATATCATTGCCCTCACTAAAAGAATCCGCATTTCTAACATGTACTTCTACGTCAATGCTATCAGCATTTACACCAAATGTATCCACAATAAAGAAATTGACCCACAACATACGCCTACTATCTATCACGTCAACAGTTGCAACACCATTTTTACTAAATAATTCTTTATCTAAAACTTTGGGCTCTTCTTCCTTTGGATCGTAATTGTGTTGTATACAACTCGCAATCCATTTATGTGTGTAGGCGTATATATTCTGACTTCCAATCCTTTTATTATTTTCAAACACTTGGGCTACATACACCCCCGGAAAATCAAGTTTTATAGGTACATTATTGGAGTCACTTATCTTAAAACGCTCAAAATGTCCCAAGTCAGCATCAAATCTCAACCCATATACTTCCAAAAACATATTTTTATTGTAATTCTTTACTTTGAATTCACTCAGTGTAGCATGTTGTTGAGTATAATCAAACTCTAGGATATTCTCATTAAAAAAAACCATTGGCTTACTCGGATTGAATAGCACAAACACCGTTAACCCAAGCATTATGAATGGAAATATATAGAATATTCTGAAATCAAAATGCCGACCCGTTTCAGACACCTTTTCATTTAGATCAAGAAAATGAATAGAAGATGAAGGTAAGGGAAAAGTATTCGTATACCCATCTACCAATCGATTGTTCTGCTTTATATCTTTAGCTAACATTTCAGCAGTTTGCAATCTTTCAATTTTCCGAGATCTTTTCCTGTGTCTATCAATATGTTCAGTAGGAGTTAATGCGATATGTCTAATTCCATTTTTATCCTGGAAGTCCATGATATCTTTATATCCCAGAAACACAACCAAAGATTTACGTGTTCTGCCTTGATAAGATTTACCTTCTTCAATAAACATACGCCTAAACCACTGCTCATTAGGAATATGATAGTCCTTAAGTTTACTTGGAGCAACAAATTTTCGGATTTTCTCTTCATAAGCATTGTTTAAATGCACATGGAAAGCATGTAAATTGATACACTCCTCAAAAGTTAAATTAGGCCTTTTACATTCTACTTTATACTGTATATAATATTTGGTCCTAATCTCTTCAATCAATTTTTCACGTATAATACGATCCAAATTATCCATAATACCTTTTAAATACAACAATTATATCTGCAAAAATTTACAAAATATATTTTATAAATCTATATTTCAAATATATATAGATTTTTTGTAAACTCTGATTTTGATTAAAATAATATCTCTTAAAAATTTAATTTTATTGCGGTGGTTGTTGTAAAACGAGGATTAAACGGAAACGTAAGATCCACAAGCTCGCCAAAGGAAAATAGAGGATTACTAGTCCTCTTTTTTTATTTCAAAAATTTAGAGTTTGCTGTGTAGCGAAACCAGCGTTGGCAATATTCTCAATAATAAGCGGACTATTTCCCGGCGACTTTTTCCCTGATAATGGACGCACCGGATAAGCAGTGAGCAATATTTCTTTTGACTCAGAAACTATGTGGTCGAAAAAAGCCTGATTAGGGTCGTTTTCACGCAACCATGCTTGGGCATTGGTATTTGTGAGTAAAAGAGGCATCCTGCCATCCAAAGCGTTATTAAACAATATATCATTGATATAATCTGAAGGCTCCGCAGTGATTATGCTACAGGTACGAGTTATAACCTTTCTATCTGAATCGAATCTATTTGTATATAATGCAGCGAAAAACAAAGGCTCGTTCTCAGCGCAGACTATATGATGAGGTATTTTATCTCCATTGCGTATTTGATGTTCAAAATATCCATCAACAAGTACAATTCCTCTTCCATTCACAGCACTTTCTTTGAATGAACTTTTCGTAAGAATGGATTCAACTCTGGCATTCAGCGTGTGTTTTTGCAATTCCATTGCCTTATGAGGGTCTTTGACCCAACCGGGAACCAAGCCCCATTGCATAGGTTTCATGTGAATTCCTACCTCATTAGCAATCACTACCGGCAGTAAAGGATGAGAAAATGCCGAAGTGATAAAAGTAGGGGAAATAATTGTGTTTATTTCATCAAGTTCTGTTTCCAATTCCGATACCTCATTGCTCAATGGGTTGAGCCTTTTGAGATAGTTTAACCGTTTCTTAGTAAGAAACCTAACATTATAGCACATGTGACGAATATATGAATCAGTGACTAAAATAAAAAAAATCCCGACAAATTATCTTCATCGGGAATTATTTAAGTGCAAAATACCAATCAGTTAATTAGTATTGCCACAAATCTTGCTCGAATTTAAAAATATTCTCCATAACTCTATTAGCTTCTAGCAAACCATCTACCCCTTGTGCATAAGTTTCAATCTGACGGTTGTTAAAAGTATTCGATTCCTGCACAATATAACTGCTAAAATATCTCTTTATGAAAATATCGTCGAAAGTTCTTCGTTCTGCATCGTTGAAAGGGTTGAATACCTCATGGCTGGCCAACACTTTACGTGCTTCAGGCATGTATATCCAAAACAGTTTTTTACGTTTAGGATCTTCTCTGTCCACATCTTCCTCTTTGTAAAAAATACGGATAGGACAAATTCCAATTATCCTCACTTCCATCACCGAACGTTGTTTGTCAAAATACCAAAGTTCTTTAATAAGGTATTCTTTAACCTCATTAACTTTAGCATCTTCCTTTACCTTTTTTTCTTCCATCTGGCCGGTTTCAAGGTTTTCCACGAGCTGCGTTTTAATGGAAGCACCAAACCGTTCATCAATTTCATTGCGTGTAATAGGCAATTTGAACTCGTTGGCAGGATCGTCAGGAGCATATGCGGTAAGACCGTCATTGTCAATAGCCCATAAAAGTAAATCGATTAGACTTAAGCGAGTACCAAGCGGACCTTCATCTGGGTAATAAAGAGGTTGGTTTATTTTCTCGCGCAAATCAATTTTGCGCCATACAGTACGCGACCACATCACATCAGCCTCACGTACATGTTGAAATGGAGGTGGGATACGTTTGGGTACATGGTCTTTGTCATATACCTCTTTTTTGAAATCTGCGTCCAAAACTTGAGCAACTGACACATTTACAGTCACAAACAAGAACGCTACTACTAAAGAAGCTACCAAAAAATTTCTCATATCAGATAGATTATAGG
>JAIFMY010000101.1 GCA_020048155.1 Bacteroidota bacterium | reverse complement strand
CCGAGCATATGGTTGGTGAATACAGTGTAAGCATTAGCGATTTGAACGGAAGGGTACTATCAGGATTCACTTCTGTAAATACTTCTTACCAACGTTTAGACTTGACTGCTCTGCCCGATGGCATGTATGTACTCAGTATTCGTTCGTCGAGCATGCTTTTTGTACGTCAATTTGTGGTAAAAAAATAGTAGCATTGCACCCAGTTTTTAAGTTTAACAGCACAACTTATGTCAGATACCCGTATCGGCCTTACACATATGCAATCTCATTTCATCGCCGATAACGATGATGTTATCCTAAGTTGGCCTTATAAGAACGATGTGATGCTTGCCGGTGCAGATACCGAGGATATTAAGCGAAATGAGTCTTTCGTTCTTAGCCATACGCATTCCCAATTCATCAGACATTTGCTGAGTGATAAAGCTTTTACCGGATTCAAAAGGTTCGATGCCAACGGCATGAGTATACCTGAAGCGCTCGATGGCACCGACAATTTCATTTTTGAAGGAAATAACCTGATTGTATTACATAGCATTGCTTCGGTTTTCCGGGGAAAAGTAAAACTCATTTACATAGATCCGCCTTACAATACCGGCTCCGGCTCGTTTGCCTACAACGACAATTTTACGCATTCCACCTGGCTTACGTTTATGAAAAACAGGCTCGAAATTGCCTGGCAATTGCTTGCTGACGATGGGGCTATTTTTATACAAATAGATGACAATGAGCATGCTTATCTGAAGGTTTTGTGCGATGAGTTATTTGGGAGGCACAATTTCAGAGAAAATATCATCCTGAAGTCCAGCACCGAAAGTGGCGTAAACGCTGTAAATGTAAAGCGTGGCGAACGCCTGTTTAAGGTGAAGGAGAATATCCTTTTTTACTCTAAATCCGATTCGTTCCGTTTCCGTCCTTTTTATACCAAAACTGCTTATAACCATAATTATAAGTACAAAGTGGTTAAAAAAGGGGATGAGTATTCTATCGTAGATGTCTGGAAACAGAAACTGAATGATTTTCAGGAAGTACACCACCGGAAACCCGATGATAAGCAGCGCCAGTTGCTCGAATGGGAGTTTGCCGAAGATTGTCTCAACGAACCTGAAACCATCTATTCGCTGGAGAAAAACATTAAAAAAGCGGGCGAGAAGTTCAAACACTTTGCTGCTGAAAATAAGGCAAAACAAATAGTTGAGGAATTTCTGAATTCGAAAAACGAGACCATACTCGTATATGATGGGGGAATGCTTGTGCCCTTACGAGAAAGAGTTGTAAACGAAGGGGATAAAAATTATTTTGGCGTACTAGCTTCCGATTTATGGATAGATATACCTACAACTGCCTCAAGCGAAGGGGGAGTGGATTTTAAAAATGGAAAAAAACCCGAGCGATTACTCATGCGCATCATAGATATGTGCACTCTCCCTGGCGATTTGGTACTCGATTTTCATTTGGGTAGTGGCACAACTGCTGCTGTTGCGCACAAAATGCAACGCAGGTATATTGGCATTGAGCAGCTCGATTATGGTAAAAATGGTGCTGTGGCCCGCCTGCAGCGTGTGATAGAAGGCGAACCATCCGGGATTTCCAAACTGGTAAATTGGAAAGGGGGAGGCTCGTTTGTTTTTTGTTCATTGGCAAGGCTCAATGCATATTTTGTAGATAGAATTCTGCAAGCGTATTCTGTGGAAGAATGCAATGCCATGGCTGAAGAACTAAAAAATAGCAGTTTTATTAAATACGAACTCCGCGAACAAGTCGTGTATATCTTACCTGAGCAAGACCTTGAAAGTGCCCGCCAAATGCTCTTAGGGTGGCTTGATTTGAATTATTTGTACGTAGACAGAGATGAGTCGCGCGATGCAGATTTCGCGCTTTCTGATGCTGATATTTCGCTCACCGACCAATTTTATTCGCTCTATGGCAACGTATAAAAACGATCGCGCTTTTACCGATTTCATGCACAATCGCATTGCGCTGAACCAGATTTATAGCAAGTTGGGTTGGCAACAGCTAAGTATAGATGCTGCTGTACACCTGAATTTGGATATGAATTTGGGAATAGATTATGTTTTTTCTAGCGCCGAAGGGCAAAAATATACAGTTCAGGAGCGATTTCGCGACAATAAGTATCTTCATTACACCGACTTTACACTGCGTTACAAACGCGAGCACAATCCTGACAAAAGCAGAATGCTATCTGAGTTTTTCAAGATAAATGCAAGCCATTTTCTGTATGGTATAAGCAACGGTCGGAAAGAGCTGCTTGAGAGCAACACTCATTTTGCAAAATTTGCATTGGTGGATATGAAGATAGTTGAAAATTTGTTGCAAAGCGGAACTATTGAAATAAGCCACACCCTGCGTGGAACTTGCAAATGGGTGGATGGAAAAATGATTTGTCCGGTGAATCAGAACACCGATTTCTCTTCGAGTTTTGTGCCCATTGATATTGTTATTTTGCTAAAAATTGCACCTCAGGCAGTGCTGTTACAACAAGGATATCATGTGTAGTTTTTTAATGCATCGCAAATGAACATCAATCCGATGATATTGCCTGAATACATAAGCGGGAATCTGAACCAGAAATTTTCGCTGAGACCTTATCAGTATGAGGCATTTAATCGTTTAGTGCTTTTTACTCAAAATGTGGACAAATTTCAGAGCAATGGCTTGTTTCACATGGCTACCGGTAGCGGCAAGACCATGATCATGGCCATGTCTATATTGCATTTATATACAAAAGGGTATCGCCGGTTTGTATTTTTTGTAAACAACCTGAATATTGTAGAAAAAACCCGACAGAATTTTGTGGAACGGGGAAATTCAAAATTTCTTTTCAATCATGAAATTCGTTTTTCTGGTAAACAAGTTGATATAAAAGAAGTTGATGTTTTTAATAATAACGCTGGCGAACAAATTCAGATCATATTTACCACAGTACAATCGTTGCATGCCCGCATGCTAGCCGCTCGCGAGAACAGTCTGTCGTACCAGTCTTTATCGGCATTTCCGGTAGTATTTCTATCAGACGAGGCGCATCACCTCAGTGCCGAAACACTCTCTCAGCAAAAGTTAAGTGAGAAGGAAAAAGCGCTGCAAAATACTTGGGAGAACTCTATCTTAAAACTTATAGATGGCAACAAGGGGCATTTGCTGCTGGAATTTACTGCCACAGCCAATTTATCTCATCCCCTCATTGCTGCCAAATATCGCGACAAAGTTCTCTTTGACTATTCACTTTCGCAGTTCCGGCTCGATGGGTATTCCAAAGAGATTACATTGGCAAAATGGCCAGATGTGCTTAACAATGAAATGATTTCTGGCGCACTTATACTATCTCATATTCGGGGTTTTATAGCCCAAAAGCACCATATTCAGCTAAAGCCTGTGGTATTGTTCAAGTCAGGTTCCATATTGGCGAGTCATGAAAACTTTGCACGTATACGCACATTTATGCAAGAATGTACTTGCGAAGACCTGAAGGCTGCTTTGCTTTCTGAAAATGCCATGATAAAACTTGCAGCCGCTCATATGCGCACATTAGGCATAAGCTGTGAAGACATGGTGCATAGTATACGTCAGAGTGCTACGCCTGAAGCATTTATGGTGATAGATAGTGCCAACGAATATGATGCCAATACTGCGTTGCTCAACCAGTTGGAAGCCCCGTGGAATGAGGTGCGCTACATTTTTGCAGTAGGTATGCTCGACGAGGGATGGGATGTCCTCAATTTGTTTGACATTGTACGACTTATACCTGCCACACATAAAAAATTCAGCAAAAACGTTACAAATGCCGAAGCGCAACTCATAGGCAGAGGTGCCAGATATTATCCGTTTAAGTTTGGTTTTCAGCCCAAAGACAAGCGAAAGTTCGATACCGATGAAACGCACCCCTTGCGCATGCTCGAGGTTCTTACCTACCATTCAGGCAATGAATCTGCTTATATTCATTCACTTCTGAACTCACTATCCGAAATCGGGCTACCTGTTCTGAATCGCATTTCGGTAAGTTTTACAGTCAATTCTGATATCCCTTTTTCCACCCCTTCGCTTTATTTTCCTCGTACCCAGTATGCGAATAACATCCAGTTATCGCATTTGGCAGAAGCCTTGCCCCAAATGTGTTTGTATATGGGCGAAGAAAATGATAGGCAGCTTTTTGAGTTGAATAAAGTTCATGCTTCCGGCATTTTGCGTGCAATCAAGATGAATGCTTTTTACAAATTTAATAAGCTTTCTTCGGTTTTTCCTGCCCTAAAATCGTTACAAGAATTTATACAGTCGCCAAATTATCTGGGGGGACTTAAAATATACACCAGTGACTTGCCAAATACCGATGAGCAATGTATAGAGTTGCTTTCTCAAATTTTGGCTAAAGTACAACAGCATATCACTACATTCTGCTCTGAAAATGAGCCAAATATAGAATGGAAAAAATACGATGAGCTTGTACAAAACAAGCTGGTTTGGGGATATGAACACGATTGGAAATACCAATTGCAAGGCATTGAATTATACAACAATGTGCATATGGCATATTCAGGTGGAATGATGAATGAAGAACAACACACTATTTTGAAAACACTTATGGAGCAATCGCACGATGAGGTGGAGTATCTGTTTATCCCCTTTTTTGGGGAAGTCTCTATTCCCTTGCCAAATAGCGAAATACAATTGAACCCAATTGCCGCTGTGGTGTCTTATGGTGGCGCGAAGAGTACTGTACATTTTATTGTTCCCGGCATCAGCTTGCTTGCTCCTCCGGTTTTGACTTACCCCAACGAGTCCGTTCAATTGGTTCTAACCGATTTGCCGATAGTTTTATAAACCATATTTTGACAAAGCAGTCCAAATGCTTACTTTAGCGTACTAAAAAATAATAGCGGTATGTTCAATTTTGATGAAACCCAACTGCTGCAACTGGCAGTACATAAGATAGGTAGCAAAACCGATGAAGAGGGCATTGTGGCATCTAAAGGCCTTGTACCCATGAGTCAGGAGCTAAACGAACTGTTGCATATGTACTTTTTGTCGCCATTTAGCAGCGAAGCGTTTTATCATTTTACAGGTGAGCATAATAAAGTTCAAAGTATTGTAAATGATTTGTTTGCAGGTGAAAGCGATTTTTACTCTGCATCGGTGGAATTGGCTGAAATGCTGTACCAAAAAAGTGATCATCCCAAAATTAAGAGTGGTGACTTATTCGTGGCTAAGTTTACCAATTGTGTGGTCGACGATGAGCTGTGCGATGCCATAGGTATTTTTAAGGCTGAAAATAAAGATACTTATTTGCGCATTGAACTTAAAGGTTCAGAGTTGAAATTGGACTACGATTCCGGAATAAACATTAATAAACTCGACAAAGCTTGCCTCATTTTTAGTACCGAAGCCCAGTTGGGTTATAAAATCAGCATCATAGATACCCAAAACAAGGGGGCCGAAGCCCAATTCTGGAAAGAAGCATTCTTGGGGGTAAAAATGCGCGACAATGATTTTTATCGCACATCCAATTACATGGCCCTTTGCAAAGGATTCGTAAATGAGGTATACAATGAGTCGAATAACATAGAGAAGGCTGATCAGTTGGATATGTTGAAACAATCGGTCAACTACTTTAAGAAAAACGAAAAATTCGATGAGTCAGATTTCCTTCAGACCATCATGCCGGAGCAGGAGGTAAAAGAAGCTTTCAAAGAATACAAAAATCATTTCCAGGAGGCCAACGAAATTGATATACCCGATAGCTTCGAAATTTCGAACGAGGCTGTGAAGAAAAAGCAGGGTGATTTCAAAAGTGTGCTTAAGCTCGACAAGAATTTTCATAT
>JAIFMY010000080.1 GCA_020048155.1 Bacteroidota bacterium | reverse complement strand
GGGCTACATGGAAAGTAAGTAACTTATCAATCCCGCCCAACGCTGCTATTTTTTTCATATACCTGTTTGTGGGTTGGTTGGTAAGAGCATCTATAAGGAGGCCGTTTTTATCGGCACCCATTGCCAAAAGCTCCAACGCCCGGTTTACTAGTGGCACCTCCACCAGTGCTCCGGTCTTGTGTTGTACCTTGCTTATGTACTGTATTTCTTTATTGTCAATCGTCTTATTCTTTATGTCATCGGTATTTAGTGTTTTCACGTCTTGATACCTTAATCCAGTAAAACATGAAAATAAGAAACTCCGCAAGCTGCGTTTATATCCTTTGGTCAAAGAACCGGATTGTAACACGGTCAAAAGTTTGTCCACTTCATGCGCTTCCAAGAATGTGCGATCTCCAATGTAGTGCTCCCTCTTCAGGTCTTGCAATGGATTATCTTTGATCAGCTGATCATCTTTAGCCCAGTGGCAAAATTCTTTTATAATGGTAAGCGATTTATTTATAGTGCTTTGTTTGTTGTTTCGTTGGTGTATCATGTATTCTTTGTACTGCTCGAATAACTCTTTGCTTACTTCGCTAAACTGAAGTTTTGGCCTGAACTGCATAAGCTTCGATAATTGGCTTTTGTTTCCCCGGTATGTTTCATGTGCTATTAGCTTACTTTGGTACTTATTCTCCAGTATCTTAGATACATAAGTAAAAAAGTTGCCATTCGCACCCGATACCGATGTGTAAAGCCTGGTGAAACTATGTAAGTTTAGCTTTTCATCTCTTATACTGGCATCAGTCAAAATATTGTCTGCTCTTTGCCTGGTATGAAGTATGATTTTATTCTTATTGGCATATTCCGGATCAGATCTTCTTACAATAGATTTTTGCACATCAAAATCATTGATACGGACATCTATTCCAATGTAGATATACTTTAAACTTGTCTTATCGCTAATTCGGAGGCATATGGGACATTTGCCATTTCGTTTGGTTTTGCTACTTCGTATTACAATATTTACTTTCATAAATCTAGGGTAAAATTTTAGTACAAATTCTTATGAAAACAATTAAGAATACTAACGTTTCTAAATCTTACCAATAGACTTTTACAAGCCTAAAAACTACCTATCAAACCCCCTTAAAACAAAGAAACAGATACACTTAGTAGTATATCTGTTTCTAAAAAAGTGGTACCACCAGGAATCGAACCGGGGACACACGGATTTTCAGTCCGTTGCTCTACCTACTGAGCTATGGTACCTCTGTAGATTGCGGCGCAAAGATAGATGCTTTTAGGAAACCCGCAAATCTTTCTGCTTATTTTTTAAGTGAAAATATCATTTTTTTTTAACGATTGTCTAATTATTCACATTATCAAGCCTCTGCAAAGGTGTGGAATCAGGGAAAAACATGTTCTTCGTGCAAATTTTATGCTCTGATAACCTTTTTAGTACCATCTGGCATGAGTTTTACCACACGTGAGGGAATGGCATTAGCGGTATTGTCCTTATTCCAATCGACTATATAATCTACCGAAAATTTTATGTCGTCTGGTATCTCATAATAATTGCCCGGAAACGGATATCCTGAATAATTGGCTGTGGTGGACACTATAGGCAGCCCTAGTGAATTGATAAGTTTTTTGCAAAATTCATCTTTTACTAAACGTATGCCAATACTACCATCTTCAGCTTTGAGGAGATCAGACAAACCGATACCCTGCGGATATATAATGGTGGTAGGTTTCTGAGTTTCCCCCATAAGTTCACGAATGACTTCCGGCTCACTTCCGGTGATAGATTGCACCATTTCTATAGAGTCTGCAAGTACCAATAGACTGCGTATTTCCGAACGTTTCTTGATGCGAAATATCCGTCTGATAGCTACTTCATTTGTAGCATCGCAGCCTAAGCCCCAGATAGTATCAGTAGGATAAAGAATAATGCCACCTGAAAGCAGCACTCTTACAGTTGAAGTTATTTCGTTGAACATAATCTGATTTGGGTATAAAATTGTTCCCAACTACAAATTTACATTTTTTCTGAGTAAAACATGCGAAATATGGTACTTTACAATCTAAAAATATAAAAAGATTTCCCTAAAAGCGATTTACCCACATACAAAAAAAAATGCAGTTATAAAACAGTTTGTACGCAAGCGTACAGTGTACATTCAAATTCGAACAAGTGCATGGTTAAAAAATGCATGAAATTAGATATAAACACCTGTAAATGTATCACATACAAAAGTGGCATGCGTATTGTTAAACTTAGGTTAAGAAATCGAAATAAAAGTCAACTCAATGATCAGTGTTCAGAACATAGATAAAGTTTACAGAAGTGCCACAGACAACTATGTGGCTCTGGAGAAAGTAAACTTGCAAGTGCAAGAACACGAGTTTTTGGCAATCATGGGGCCATCGGGCTCCGGAAAAACCACATTGCTTTCCATTATGGGGCTCATAGACAAACCCACACAGGGCAAAGTGCTTATAGATGGCGTAGATACGAGCTACATGAAAGAACGAGAAAGTTTACTAGTACGTAAAAACAAGATTGGATATATATTTCAAGATTTCAATCTGATTTCGGAACTAAGTGTTTTTGAAAATGTAGAATTGCCATTGCTTTACTCAGATATTTCACCCAAGGAAAGAGCCCATAGGGTAGAGTATGCGTTGCAAAATGCCGGAATTTTTCACAAAAGAAAACATTTGCCAAGCCAACTGTCTGGTGGGCAGCAGCAGCGCGTTGCTATTGCCCGTGCCATAGTAAACGATCCACTCATACTTCTTGCAGATGAACCTACAGGTAACCTAGACTCAGCCAGTGCGGGGGATATACTCAACTTACTTTCGCAATTCAACGACAACGGAAAAACCATAGTAATGGTAACTCATTGTGACCGGGCCTCTATGCTTGCCAACCGCATAGTGCACTTGTTTGATGGCCATTTGGTATCTAAGGCATATATGACCACTAAATAAACTATTTTTATGAGAAACAAAACTATACCTTACATTTTTCTTATTGCAATTATGCTATGTCATATAATCGTTATGGCCAATCAGCATGCCAGTCCCTATGCCCGTAAAACTACTTCAGTGACCAGATTGCAGGGCGAGGCACTTTTGCTTGATGGGAAAGCCAACGATAATGCTTGGGAAGAAGCTACCTGGAACAAAGATTTCACGCAACACGATCCTGTTAATGGGGGTGTGCCCACATTTCAAACAGAATTTAAAGTACTGTACGACAACGAATTTATATACATGCTTATAAAATGCTACGACAGTGAACCCAACAAAATAATTCGACGCCTTTCGCGTCGCGATGATATAAACGGTGACTATATACAAGTAAGCATAGATAGCTACAACGACAAACGCACTGCCTTTACATTTACAGGGGCTGCCTCTGGTACTAAAGGCGATAGAATCATAAGCAACGATGGCGACAATGAAGACAGTAATTGGGATCCTATTTGGTTCTTGGAGACCGCAATAGATGCAGATGGCTGGACCGCCGAAATAAAGATACCGCTCAACCAGTTGCGCTTCAGCAATTCCGGGACCCAAACATGGGGACTGCAAGTAACACGCAACATTATGCGCCTGAATGAAAGTTCGAACTGGCAACATATCCCCAAAGAAACCCGCGGATGGGTAGCCAATTATGGAGAGCTAACCGGGCTTGACGGGATAAAGCCTCGCAAACAGATAGAAGTTTCGCCTTACATGCTAGGTATGACCGAGCGTTTCGATAAAGAAGAAGGTAACCCATTTGCTACAGGAAAACGCAACGATTTCAATGCCGGACTCGATGGCAAAATTGGTATTACCAATGACCTCACGCTCGATTTTACTCTGAATCCTGACTTCGGACAGGTTGAGGCCGACCCATCACAAGTAAACCTATCTACCTTCGAAACATATTTCATGGAAAAAAGACCTTTTTTTATTGAAGGTAGAAGTATTACCAGTTTTAATCTGGGTATTGGTGATGGTGATATAGGAAACGACAACCTTTTTTATTCACGCCGTATTGGTCGCTCACCTCAGTATTATCCGGAACTTTTGGATGGCGAATTTGCACATATTCCAGGCAATGCCAGTATTTTGGGAGCTATAAAACTCACCGGAAAAACAAAAGACGGCTGGTCGATAGGAGTGATGGATAACCTGACAGCAGAAGAAAAGGCGGTAATAGACAATAACGGGAATAAACGTAAAGAAACAGTTGAACCGCTCACCAATTATTCCCTGGCTCGCCTTTCAAAAGATTTCAATAACGGAAACACGGTCGTTGGCGGTATGGTTACCAATACTCATAGAGATATAAATGAGTCTCATCTTAATTTTTTGGTAAATGATGCCACTTCCGGAGGGTTTGACTTAAAACATAGCTGGAAAGACAAGAAATACTTTGTGGGGATGAATTTAGGATTTAGCCACTTGTTAGGAACCGAGGAAGCTATATTGGCAAAGCAAACTTCGTCGAGCCATTTCTTCCAAAGACCAGATGCTGAACACCTTGAAGTAGATTCAACCCTCACATCGCTAAGCGGAATGGCTATGAATTTCAATATAGGCCGTGGTGGTTCAGACAAGCTCAGGTATGTGTTCTTCCTCAATTTCAAAACCCCCGGATTTGATATAAACGAAATGGGATATATGCGCGAAGCCGACGATATCACTCAAGTTTTTTGGGCAGGTTATCGTATTCGCGACCCTTTCTGGATATTCAGGTCGGCCAATTTCAATTTTAACCAATGGGCAGCTTGGAACTTTGCAGGTACTACCATGAGTAGGGGCGGAAATGTTAATACTTGGTTTAGTTTCAAAAACAATTGGGGATTTGGATTTGGCATAAATGGGGATTTAGACAGTTATAGCAAATCAGAGCTCAGAGGCGGTCCGCTTTTCAGACAACCTGCGCAAGCCAGTATTTGGTGGAATGTGACAAGCGACTATTCGAAAAAACTGGTTATACAAATGGGCGGAAATACCAATAGCAGCGTAAATGCTGACCAATTCAGCTACAATGGGCTATTTGCAAGCCTCGAGTATCGTCCATTCTCTTTCCTTTCACTTAGCGCATCTCCAGATTACTCTCAGTACAACTCGCAACTACAATATGTAACTACACAAGACGCATTGGGCAAAGAACGCTACATCATGGCCAATATGGCTCAAACCACCGTAAGTTTCACCATGCGCATGGATGTGAGCATAACCCCTGAACTTACATTGCAATATTATGGTATGCCTTTCGTGAGTGCCGGAAAATACACTGAGTTCAAAGAAATAACAAACTCAGTAGCCGAAAACTATACCGATCGATTCCAGAATCTGAGCAGTTCACAGGTTTCGCTCGATGCTGAAAATCAAATATACAACGTAGACCTCAACAGTGACAATGCACAAGATTACAGTTTCGACAATCCGGACTTCAATTTCACACAGTTCCGCTCTACCTTGGTGGTAAGGTACGAGTATTTACCTGGCTCAGTATTCTATGCTGTATGGTCTCAAGGTCGCACCGGATTCACTCAACAAGGCGATTTCAATATGCAAAAAGACTATAGCAGCATGATGGATATTTCAGCTCACAATGTTTTTTTGCTCAAATTTTCATATCTGATTCGTATTTAAACAAAAGATACTTTCCCAACGGGGTTAGTTTTATATGTATGCATGGCTAAGGGGGGACGCAAGTTCCCTCTTTATTTTTTTGCATGAAACGGAGGATGGATTTCGGATGTGCGATTTCGGATTTCGGAAATGAACCTTGGGATTTATCCCGAGTCAACAGTTAAATGGAACGCAGATTTAACAGATCAGACTGATTAATACTGATCTTTAATAACTCTGCGAGAAACAAAAAAAGATC
>JAIFMY010000019.1 GCA_020048155.1 Bacteroidota bacterium | reverse complement strand
CTCTACAACCTTTTGTATGGCCTCATCTATCTCAGGTTTTATGCGCAAATACTGGGTTTGCAGGTCTACCATCCTTATTTCATGCATATTAGTTATGTGTTTTTACATTTATAATTTTCATCCAAAAATATGAAATAATATCAAAAGATATGCGCCCTAAAATATTTAACAATCTGACTAGATTATGAATAGCCATCTTGATTATTAGTTTGAATTTCTGATATTTACTTAATTCAGAAGCCAGTAGATACTCCAAATGACTTCGATTTATCTTCAAAGCATTATCGAACAAGTTATGATACATCAATAGCTTAAATTCGTATAGGGCTACTTTCTCATCTTCGTGAAAGATAAATCCCAATTTATGCTTCGGCAATTGAATATTTAAGTAAAAGACTTCTATAAAAGAATGCACCAGCCTATAATTTGCGTGAAGATTTTTATCTAAAAAAGATGTATCTATTTCAATATTATTCAATTTTAGTAATTGTAGAATTTCGAAGCAATCATGTACCCAGATTGGTCTGTATACCATGGCACGCAAATGCCTGTGAAGGTGCAAAATGTGTATTACATATTGCAGAGCAAGAAGTTTTTGTGGGGTCAAACCCAAAATGTATTCTAAATCTATATTTTTCAGTTCTTTAATCTCATAGTGAAGATCTATTTTGAGATCATTTTTGCAAAACGATTCTTGACTTGGATTTATCTTACTCAAACCATAGTCTCTCAATTCATAACCATCAGAGAGCAAAATATTTGTAACTTTGTCTTTTTCCGTGGGACGAATAAGTATATCAACATCGCTTAGAAAGCGTATTCCAATATACTCTGAATAAACATTCTGAAGTAACCAAATTCCTTTCAGTGGCTGAAAGCTGATATTATTTTTTGTAAGAATGGACTCTACTTCAGCATAAAATTCTAAAAGTTGTTTGTTTCGAATAAAGTTGCGATAATATGAGTTTTTGCAAAAATTTTGAATTTCATTTGGGAGCTGTATTCCTTTGGCTTTGGTGTAAATAATGCCTCCAAAATCGAGCCGTTTGAGAAGAGTAAGCAAAGAGGTTTCCTGACTTTCCGGAATAGTAGCTTTACCCGGTATGGCTTATATGTATCTGAATTCCAAGAGGTATTGTGCCAAAGAATATTCAGTTGCCCCCTGAGTTCACGTACCAATCTTTTTAAACGAATTGCTTCCTGTAGGGCAGATTCTACTGTGAGTTGCTGATGTTCTACCCAGGTAGTATCCATGATAAGCAATGGCCATTCGAAAACCGAAAGTTGGGTACTAGTCACAAAGTTGAAATATGGGAATGGATGGCATGTTCCACACCTGAATCCGCCAATGGACGCATAAAACAAGCTACTATCCCATGTAATACCTGCGTCATGGCACCATTGCATAAACTCTGGTACACGCGTACGCAAATAATGGCTTCTTGCGCCAAACTCCTCGCCCTGATACATTTCCATTTTTTTCACTTCATGCAAAAAAACTTCTCTATTTTGTCCGGCTAAATAGCTTGCATGCAGGCCTACAATTTGTTTTTTATGTTTTAGCATTTGTATTATCATATGCAGAAAAGCCGTATAATCAGCATCATCGTAAGGGCAGAGCTTATCGACCATCAAATTGAAAACTGCTTTTAGTTTTTGCTCCGCTGCCATCTGCAAATACAATTCAAGGGTATAATATGGGTCTCTGCCAGTCGCTGATACCTGTAAGCCCGCGCGAAATGTAGATTTGGCAGTTTTGATCGATTTTCTAACCACAATGTCACCAACGATTTCTTTAAACCAAGTCCCAACTCCACTCCATCTGTACAAATTGTCAATATCATGCGTGGGAAGTATAGAAAAACTGCTTGTGAGCCTTGTAAATATTCCTAAATGTTTTTCAAGTAAAATTCGAAGATTTTCGATACAAAAATCGACTATGGGTAAGTGCAGAACGCCGGAAGTATAAGCCAGACTGAATTTACCATCAAATCTGTTGTGTTTGTCGGTTTGGTTATTCACAAACTCTTCCCAACGGGTAAGCATGAAGAAAATGACTGAAATCCAATCCCATGAAATTTCATCATCTTTTTGATTGCGGACAGACATAGACCATGAATCAGAGAAACTGAGTTCGTATAAAGGATATTTCAGCCCTGATTTTTCAAAAACAGAAATATTTTGGGGTAAAAATTGGCCAGAGAGATAAGTATTCAAATGACTAACATTGACTCTTGTCCAGAAATAATCGGGGAAAACTACATGCTTTGCGGTGTTGGTGCAGATGCATTTGTATTCATCCACCTTTTCACTTTCCACGATATCAACTATTAGTCCAAGTCTCATCTGCAATACATACTCAAGTACGTATTTCCTTTCTTGGAAAAAAGTGTTAGGGCAATGAACAATTATCATACACGGTAATATCTTCTGTACCAGATTATAAAATTTGAAATACCTTCTTTTATACTTATTTGTGGCTTAAAACCAAAATCGGTAACCAAGGGCTCAGTATTGGCGAAAGTGGCCACCACATCGCCGGGTTGCATAGGCAGGTACTCTTTGTTTGCTTTTTTCCCTAAAAAGTGTTCTATGGCTTCTATATATTCGAGCAAACGTATTGGACTGCTATTTCCTATATTGTAAATTCGATAAGGTGCAGTAGATATGGAAGGATTGTTGAAATTCATTTCATTTTCGGGCACAGGTGCAGCCGGTTTGAGCATAATGCGTGTTATGGCTTCGATAATATCTTCAACATATGTAAAATCGCGCAGCATATTACCATGGTTAAAAACCTGAATGGGCTCGTTGGCTAAAATGGCTTTGGTGAAAAGAAAAAGTGCCATGTCTGGCCTTCCCCACGGACCATATACGGTAAAAAATCTCAGTCCGGTAGATGGTATACCATACAAATGGCTATACGAATGTGCCATTAGCTCGTTGGTTTTCTTGCTAACAGCATATAAACTAGCCGGATGGTCTGCAGGCAAATGGGCGGAGAATGGAATCTCTTTATTTATACCATAAACACTTGACGTACTTGCATATAACAAATGTGCAGGTTTATATTTTCTGCAAGCTTCCAGTATGTGTAGAAACCCGGTAACATTGCTGTCGATATATACTTGGGGGTGCGTGAGGCTGTGCCGTACGCCCGCTTGTGCACCCAGATTTATAACATAATCAAACTTATAAGTACTGAATAAAGATTCTATATATTCTTTATCAAGCAAATCGGCTTTCACAAACATAAAATTGGAATACAGAGTTGATTTGATAATCTGCTGCGATTCAGATGGTCTGTCGATACCCAGTTTTTGCAACCTGTTGTATTTTAGTTCCACATCATAATACGCATTCAGATTATCGAAACCTACAATCAGAAAATCATCTTGAAGAAGTCTCTGTACGAGATGAAATCCTATAAAACCAGCTGCACCGGTTACAAAAACTGTTTTCATGTTCCAATTTTACATTATTCAATATCAAAACTATTAAAAAATCACTACATTTTATTTTTTTACTAACTCTAATGTCGTATTTTTTGTGTGTTTTTAAAGTCATTGAAAGTTCGAATGATGAAAGTACTATCTTTCTGCGACATGGCGCCCACTATACCAAATCCGTTTTCGATATTGTTATGGACCAATACTGGTTGTACCATTATTCCATCTCTGTTGGCCAGATAGTTTGTTAGAGTAATTTCATACTTATAAAAATCTTCGGTTATTCTTTCGAGTGTCACGGATACAGGTGTAGAATCGGGATACATCATCAGGTCGGAGTCCACATCGATATACATACGATGTTTCTTTCCATCAAAAAAATCATCTGCAAATACCAGTGTTCCAAAATCAGTTGAGCTGCTTACCATAGATGATTGTTCATCTTGAAAAAGCGGCAACTTGTTGTTACCGATGTTCCAAATAGTATCACCATATTCGTTTAAATAGTAAGAATTGTATTTGAATCCTACGTTTACTCTGTAATAATTTCGTTCATTGGCGGGATCATCAATTTCCATATCAATTCTGAAAATAGAGCGGGTATAACCGTATTCAGTTTTCATGATATAGGCAGTATCTGTAATAGTAAAAACAGGTTTGGCAGGAAATCTGAATTTGGCTTGAGCTGATTTAAGTTGAGGATGAATAATTTCTAAAGAATAAGTACTATTGGGATTAAATGCCAAATTGCTAAGCATGTAATTGCCATTTCCTTGAGACAGCATTTGTCCGATTGCATTATTATTTTCTTTCAGAACAACCTGGGCGTTGTTTATTTGTTGCAAATTATCATCCAATTCAAGTATTGAAAGGCTTTTACTGATGTTTACTTCCAATTTAGTGCTGTCCATTCTTGCTAATCCATTTACTACCAGCTTCAGGTCTTGCGGCGGAATATTGATATCGATTATTTTTTCGCAAGCTGAAAAAACCATGGCAATAGTAACTGAGAATATAAATAAGTATTTCATACTATGCTATTTATTTATTAAAAACAAAATTATAACTCACAGATGGAATGAGCGGGAAAAGGCTATACTGAACCAAAACCTGCTTATTACCTCTGGCTTCAAATTGCATAAAAAACGGATTCTTGCGGTTGTATGCGTTGTATACACCAAACGACCAGGTTCTTTCCCCCCATTTTTTTTCCTTCTTGAAATTTACACCTATATCCAATCTGTGATATGCCGGGGTTCTGAAATTGTTTCTCGATTCGTAATATTCAACCAATTGATAGCTATTCTCACCATACGTTACATACTTTTGAATTCCGAGTGTGGTGGCATTGCCGGTGCCATATACCCATGTAACACCAAGGTCAACTTTATCGTTGAATTTGTAATTCAATACAATGCTGGCGTCGTGGCGGCGGTCGTATGTGTAAGGAAATTCCTTTCCATCACTTATGTTTTCAAACTGTCGGTATGCCCGAGCCCATGTGTAACCAACCCAACCGGTGTACTTCCCCACTTTTTTTTCAATCAGGAATTCAATCCCATAGGACTGGCCTTCACCAATTTCTACTTTCTGTTCCCAATTGTCACGAATAGAAAAGAAAGAAGCACCTTCTTTATATTCAATCAAATTTTCCATTTTCTTATAAAACCCTTCTATGCTGACATCAAAATCATCGAACAATGAATAAGCAACACCAAGAGCTGCTTGCCAGCTTTGCTGAGGTTGTATGCTATCAGTTACCGGTAACCAGAGGTCGGTAGGCAAACCTATAGACGTGTTGGAAAGCAGATGAATATACTGGGTCATTGTTGAAAATGCAGCTTTTACTGAAAGGCGCTCATTAACAAGAAATCTTGCAGATATTCGAGGTTGAATAGAGGTGTAGTTTTTATTCTCAACTTGAAATGCAGAAAAATGTATTCCTGCGTTTACCTTTACTCTGCTGCCAAGTTTCATATCGTCCTCGAAATATGCCATGTACTCCTTGGTGTAAATATTTCTATTTCCAAAGGTTGTATCGATATTATAATCGTTACCAGATTTTAGATTAAAAACATTTACTCCGGGTTTAAATGTATGCTCCACGCCATTTAAACCAAATTTTATAAAATGCTCAGGCACTGGCATATAATTAAAATCAACTTTTGCTCCTACGTCGTTTATTCCGCTTATATAGCTAAACTTATACCAATCTACATCGCCAATTTTCTTATCGGTGGTTTTCATTCCGCCCCCTGTATCGAACTCATATTCGCTATACGTGATAGTTGTATTTGCAAAAAGCTTGTCAGTAATTTGATAATTCCATCTGAGCGCAGTAGTAATATTTCCCCATTGCAGACCAAAATCAGTTTCGTTTACCACATTGTCGTAGGTATCTTCGCTTTTAACATAGGCCCTATCCTTGCCTAAGTATGCACTCAGATATAGCGCATGTTTATTGTTGAACCGATGGTTTATTTTCATATTCGTATCATAGAAATAATATCCGGCATTTATTTCGCCATCTCCATATTCTCTGTTCCCCATAGCTATGATAGGCTTAGCAAGAACATCGAGGTAGGTACGGCGTCCAGAAATGAGGAAAGTAGTGTGATCTTTCCAAATGGGGCCTTCAATGGTAAGTTTTGAAGCGATGATGCCCAAGCTCCCTGAAACTTTAAAATTGTTGTTGTTTCCTTCTTTCATGCGTATATCGAGTACCGAAGAAAGTCTGCCACCAAAACGTGCAGGAAAACCTCCTTTGTAGAGTTGCACATTGTGTATGGCATCGGCGTTGAAAACCGAGAAAAATCCGAAGAGGTGATTTGCATTGTATACCGGTACACCATCGAGTAATATGAGATTCTGGTCAGGACTGCCACCTCGTACATAAAATCCGCTGGTTCCTTCGGTTCCACTTTGCACACCAGGCAACAATTGTATGGCTTTGAGTATATCTACTTCCCCAAAAATAACAGGTAGATTGCGTATCATTTGAATGGGTACTTCCACCACACTCATTTGCGAACTTTCTACTTTATTTTCGACACTATTCTCGGTTACGGTTACCTCGTCCAATTCGGTAGCCGATTCCAATTTAACATTCAAAGTGCGGTTTGCATTCAATTCGAATTCCTCGGAATATGGCTTATACCCAACATATGAAACTACAAGCTTTACTTTTCCGGCCGGAAGGCTAATGGAATAGAATCCATATTCATTGGAATTGGTTCCGGCCATATTTACTGTTTGATAAATAGTCGCACTTATAAGGGCCTCACCACTGGCAGCATCACGTATATATCCACTGATGGTATATCGCTGAGAATATCCACTGATTGCTAATAAGTTAATTATTAAAATAATATAGAGTTTTCTCATAAAGTATTAATTAATTAGGTAATAACTCAGCTGAAATAACATTAACGACAGTAAACATAGCAATATTTCTTTTTACTTAATGTTTTTTAATACTTGCTTATGTATACTTGAAGTATGTTTTCTTGGAAAAAATATCAATTTTGCAACGAAATTTCTTTTCAATGAAAAAAGTAGTTGTTGGCCTTTCAGGTGGTGTAGATTCGAG
>JAIFMY010000072.1 GCA_020048155.1 Bacteroidota bacterium | reverse complement strand
ATTCACCGCATAATCCTCGGTATAAAAATCACCACGAATTACGTTAAGATTACCTAAGATTTCAACAGGATAACCTGTTGTACGAGTACGTCCATCAATTTCTACTTGATCATACGTGGTAACAATATAGTTCTGTTCTTTTTCAATTACCAAATTATTAAAAGTAAGATCACCGTTATTGGTAATATCATATACTCTAATATCTGAATTTAGTGTACCATTAAAATAAGTAGTATTGGTACGGGCGTAGTATTCAGCATGTTGATTAAAGAAGAAATCGTCGCCAATATAAAGATTGTAATTTACGAGATCCAAATCATTTTGCGCATCAAGTCTGCAGTAATCGTTAATAATCAGGTCACCAAGTATCTTTAAATCATCGGTCAATCTGACTATAACTGTAGATGCACCAGTTAATCTTTTCAACTCCAAATTGAAGATAGGTGCATTGGCCCCAATTTCAAAATTATCTGCGCTATTCAATTCTATAATCACATTACCACCAGTAACATTGTAATTACCATCAGCTGAGGGCAAGTATAAGCCATTTGTATTTCCACCACCAATATCTTGTAAATAGAGCGTACCACCAGACATATTAAAAACTCCGGTAGCATCGTCAAAACCGAAAATAGGATACCCATTGTCAACTTCACCGGCTTCAGTCTGATTCCCTCTAACGTAGACAGTGCCACTGGTTTGTATATAACTGGCAACACCCCCACCACCGTTGGCAGATCTAACTTGGGCAACGTTTACATTACCTCCATCAATATTTACTTGTCCATCTGCTGAAGACCAAAAAATAATACCTGCACTGTTGCGGGTTCCAAGGAAGCCCTCAGTAATTCTGAACTTACCATATACACTCAATGCTTGTACACCTGTTCCGGTATTTACACCCACTGCGGTAGTGGTATAATTAGGAATTTGACTTTGTGCATTTGCAGTGGTATATACAGTTACGGCACTTGATGCTATCCATAACTGAGAATTGGCTCCAATTTGAAAATCAACCGCACCTTCAGATAAAGTTGGTATGTGCAAAGAGCCTGTTAGTTTAAGTGTTCCATTTTTGATAAACAAAGCCTTTCGAACCTCAGGAGAAGATGAAGTATATACGCCACCCGCAAGTGAAGAAAGATTATTTGCACCAAATAATGCAAAATTTGCAGTGTTTGATGAATTGATTGTGAGTACATATGTTTTATCGGAGCCCTTATCTATTATCAAATTGTATAGATTGGTTGTATTTTCGCAAACCAGACTATTGTCGGCACTACCGTGCATTCTTAGGGTAGCAGCACCCAAGTATGAAAGTTCGTTATATCTAGGTGCGGTTTCATTGGTAAGTTTAATTACACCATAATTGAATACATTCCCACCAACATTTAACATGTGATATATGCTATGATAGTTTCCTACAGTAGGTAAAGTTCCCCCCACTGAGTAAGTACCAGCTGTATTACCAGCACCTACAATAATAGAAGCGTTTGAATTGACCGTAATATCATTGGCAACATTTAGAGTAAGTGGCGTTGCAGATACATCATTATTAATTTTCAGTTTTCCGGTAGAAATAGTAAGTGACCCATTCAGGGTATAATTTGCTAATAAGGTAAGAACATTAGAACTCGCATTTAGATCAACTTCAAGATTATAAAAAGTATGAGGTGTATTCAAAGTATAGTCAGTTCCGTATAATACTACTGTGCCCATACCTTGTCCATAGGTAGTAAAATGAGTTGCATCTCCGTTCGGAAAATTATCAGAGCTTAATAATATTCGACCATTTCCTTTTATTTCAACAAAATTGTGACCTGAAGTAGATCCCAGATCCAATCTACCATCAACAGTAATTGAAACAGTAAGTAAATTATTTACAGAAACTGTGATATTCTTTCCAGATTTTATATATACTTTATCATTTGCCCCCGGAATGAGATTTTCAGGGTTGTTAGGTAGTGCACCTGAGGGATCAAGAGTCCAAATATTTGGGTCAGTCCAACTTCCGCTTGCTAAGGTATACCATTTTTTGCCTGGTGCGCCTTCTAGCGGACTATCTGCAATGTCCAAAGTACCAAGAGTATAATATCCATCTGACAATTGAACATCGGTAAGATCGAAATACACCTGGTCACCACTATTAGCAGCAGATACTGCTACTTGTGTATAATCGCTACTGGTATTTGCACGATAAAGCAGTACATAATTATTAATATTTTGAGGATATAAACCACCGGTAACGCCATCCCCCATATCAAAACTGATACGCGCATTCAGGTTTCCGGTTTTATCAAGATACCAATCGCGATTCCAAGCAGCTTGTGCACCACTGTTAGTTACCACCGAGCTGGTTCTGAAATCGGCAATTTCGTTGTTTACATTGGAGTGAGCAGCGAAGAGATAGTCCCCATTATCGAGCCCAGAAAGAGTTTGAAGATAAAGCCCTTTTTTTCCTGCTTGGGCATGACTTCCATTAGACTCCTGTCCAATTCCTATCAAATCATAATTATAGGCAGCATCGTTGCCGGCATATAAGTCATTAGAAATAGCTATGGCATATTTTTCAGCCAGATATTGGTTTACAATTTGCAACTGTGCTCTATTGAGCGAATTGCTAAATGCTATAATTTCGGCAATATTAACATCTGCGTATGAACTTGAAGGCGCGTATCCGCCAATGATTGCTCCAGCATAGCTCGACAGATGAGTTGGGATAGCACCTTGTCCTTTCAATAAATTGTTTTGATACACATAACGGTCAGAGGCAGCATCGTTATCGTCGCACAATAGATTAAAAATACCATACGTACCAACGGTAGTGCCAGGTGCAGCAGCTGTAAGACCAACCCCAGTAAGATCGTTTCCATAATGGTGGTATCTGAAAGAAGCATCACCAATCTCCCAACCAAAATGTAGATTGGTATTGGCAGAAGCACCTGTACCCCCCATTATCCATTTAGCACCCGTTGACCGCTTAGCTGCTACCACAATCATGGTATAATCAGTAGAACTCAAGACACTTCCATCATAAGAGAGGAAGTCCTGATTTCCGGCGGCCCCGGTAGGGTCAAAATAAATAGCAGGAAGCCCATTCAGCAAAGCGGTTTTAAACAAAGGCCTAGCCGTGGCTGAAGCCTGAGTCGCATGATTGCCATTACCCGAAAAATCCGTTAAACTGGAAACAGGATCGTTGTTATTCAGGGAAAGTCGGCTGGCATCATACCAAATTCGATTGGCTGGCTGGCCACTGGTTCCATTTGTATTACCTACGCCGCCAGGTCCGTTTTGAGCAAACACTTCTGATAACTGGGACAAAACCAGCACCAATAACAGCAAAAAAGGGTATATTCTTTTCATATAATTTTGATATTCTAATTCCTAGTCGTTTTATACGAACAAAAATAAGTATTGTTTCATATCCAGAAACAAAATTTGATACAAAGTATATCAGATCTATGAACAACATTGTCTAAAATCCAACACGCTTCATCGTTTAATTATTCCAGACACAAGACATTGCATTTCGCAAGCAAAAGTTTTTTATATGGGGAAATAAATACTTATTTCATCTGAGTTAGAAATAAAACTCATTTAAGAGACCTCAAAAAAAAAGAGTCATATGTTTCGCATACAGCTCCTTTTTTTTGAAAGATGGTATAAATACTATTAAAACGGCAATAATATCAATTGCTATTTTACATGAATTTTGCGTAGCATACTTCCTTTATTACTATAAACTCTTACCAAGTACACTCCAGGAAGGTCAATAGTCAGTAAGGTTTCAGAAGAAGTAGTCTCAAGTTTCTGAGCCACTATTCTACCTGACACATCCGTAATATCTATGCGGTTAATTTGTTCATTTTCTGATGATACACCTATAATTCTATATCCCCCCCAGATATTAATACCTGAAATTTCATCTGGTGTAATGCTAGTGGTCGATTTCACACCAAGAATAATTTCAAACCTATCAGAGATATCCCCAGCAGATGATTCAAAAGTATACGATTTTAAATGGCTGAGGTCAATTGTATCGTTATTCATAACTCTATCAACCAACAACACCCGAAGCGTATTGTTCTCAAATCCATTCAAATTTTCTAATTGTAGGGTAATGGTTCCATTGACTGCTGTACGCAAGCCCAATGTTATAATTTGATTTTCTGCAAATTGAGTAAAACCATTTACAGCCATAAGCTTATCGTCAACTGTAGTGGTATACAACTGAGGTGAGGCAGAACCGTCAACAAAATATTTCTCGGAATCATAATCATCTGCAATATCTTTGGCATTTATGTGAGAGAAAACGATGGCTTCATCATTTAATCCGTTCATAGATGCTGTAAGTTTGAAGCCAATACTTGTGCCAGAAGACTTGAAGAAGTTGGTTGACTCGGCAGTACGAGTTTCATTATTGACTGAAATAACAGTTGGTTTAACTACTTTCACCCAGAATGCTTGCATGGCAGGAATGTACCTTGTACCACCATTCGTTGAGAAGCCACTGAGGCGGTTGTATGTAGCAAAATTGCCACCTCCACTTGCACCGCCAGTACCACCAACCCTGTACCAAATGGTAGCCATGAGGCTGTCGGTATCATTCCATCCGGTAGGTGTAGCTTCAAAACCCCAGTCGATAGCAGACGGATAAGGATTTCCTATCAATTGGAAACCTTTTTTAGACAATTCATATTCAATGAGCCCCGTATTGAGTATTCCGTCGAATTCAATCAAAGAATTGGGCATATCAGTAGGTTTTACAATGTAGCCCCTCATTGGTGTGAGCTGTAAACCATCGTTGTTGATTCGTTTCCAAGCACCATCCCAATAGTAAACTTTCCGTTCCATGCCGTTAGTACCTGAAAGCTCTTCGGTAGAGCCGTATACACCGGTAAGAGCGTTGGTAAGCGGAGATGAAAGGTAATAGTACCTATCGTTGGCCAGTATACCTTTCTTTACAACTGCCTTTATTTCTTTAGAACCATCGTAGTCAACCAACGTTCCGGTTTTATCGCCGTTGGCTTCGAGGATTACTTTGCCTCGTGCATTGAGTTGGGTATTTTGATTAATGGTTACAGCTGCTTCACCGGATATAATCAAATCATTAAACTGCATATCGGAATTAACCACCACCGAACCACTTGTAACTTTGGCGTTTTTGTATCGGGTAGGTACACCATTGTCCCAGTTCGATGCATTGCTCCAGCTGCCACTTTTCATGCCCTTCCATTCGGTAGTTTCTATTTCCGGATTTTTAATTACCAACTCAAATCGGGAGTTATGCTCACCTGCATTTAAGTTTACAGTGTAAGTAGAATTAGTGCGAAGGTTAGTAAGTGTTCCGGTAGTTTTGTCTCTCAGGTATATTTCAATTTCATTATCGAAAGCAGTTAGTTCTTTAAGCGAGAAAGTATGATTTCCTGCATCAATTGTTTTTACACCTAATGCCACAATAGAAGAGTCGCCATAGGGTGCGAATGCATTCACGGCAAATTTTTTATTGGCAGCAAAAGTATAGAGTGCAATATGCGATGAAGAGTTTTCAAGCTTTTCACCATCAAACAATCTGTCGTAAGCATCTGTAGCATCGCTTCGGTAAGTTACAAATACCTCGTTGTAGCCTGTAAGCGGTGTAACTACGCTTAAACGAACACCCGGATACTCAACCATAGTTTCTCCATTCTTGAAAAATTTACCAGTGCCGCTTCTACGCATACTATTAGTAAAAGTGACACTTGAATTTGAGAGTGCTTTTACGAAGAATGCTTGGCCTGCGGCAATCAATCCATTAGGTATAATACCTGAACCTGTACCAATGGTATATCCTCCTTGTGTAATTAGCGCCTTCAACTGCAGAGCTATTGCCATTAATAAAATCAGCAGCATTTATTGCCGAAGGATACGGATTGGCTATTAGATTCCAAGTATTTGCAGGTTTTGTACCACTTTTGGTTATTGCTTGCGTAATATTCCCATTGTTGAATGATCCGCCTTGAAGGGTATGTGTATAATCATTTTCCCAACCATATGCATAACCAAGAGCCACATCCATAGTTGCTTCGGCTGGTGTGCTCCAAGCATAGTCTGTAATACTTCCGCTATAAGCTTCATCATATTTGTACCAGTTCGGATTAGCAGTGCCGGAACCTTTGGGGTATTGAGTCGAGAAAACATTGGTGGCTTGTGCAGAAACAGGACTACCAATGTAGTGAAATTTATTTGCCGTGATGTATAATTCCATGCGGTTATTCCCATTGTTGGTGAATGAACCATTGGTAAGCAATGATGCATGCCCTGAGGAAGTATTTTTAAGCAATAATGTAGCAGAGGAAGCTATTTGCAATGAACCATTTACGCTAAGCGAATATGTTGCATTTACGGTAACAGAAGCACTTGTATTTATAATCATGTCGCGTACCTGAACTTGTGAAGATATGGTTGGAAAGCGAGCGCCGGAAGGACTTGTAGGAATGATTACGTTATCCTCACTGCCAGGTACACCGGATGGCGACCAGTTTGTGCTTGTTTCCCAAGCAACTGAAGTTGCACCTGTCCACGTTTTATCCAATTCGACTACATCAGAACCAATAGCAAAATAATTTCCGTTCGAAAATTCGTTGAAAGACAAAGTGTTGCCTTGAATGTAGCCGAGGCTTTGGCTAGTATTGGTAACAGTAGCTCCCGCTTGTATCCAAGTTGGATCGGCGATATTGTCCCATAATGCCAGACGCAATAGATCGCGATCTGTTGATAATACAGGTGCGTTGGTTTGTGAATCCCACCTTATTTTCACGTTTGCGGTGACCGAAGAAGGGGCTTTTAATCTCCAATATCCATCATTGTATACGTATTGAAGAGTAGCGTCGAAATCGTCAGTAGAATATCCATCGGTGCTTGCGCTGTAATTATGGTATTCAGCCTCCCAGTATTGAGCACCAATGGTACTTGTATTGCTTACTTCAATAACACCGTAGCGGCCATTGTCGCCTACCGGAAAATCGAAAGTACCTACTGTGTTAATTTTCTTTTGCATAGGGCCATCTATAAACGATGAAGAGCTACCCCCAATTACAGATGCTTCTGATGTGTTTGAAATTATAAGTTCATTGGACGCACTGGTATATATGATACCACTTGTAAGTTGCAGTTCATTGCTTATCTCAATAGAAGTAGAGCACAAAACACCAGAAGCATTTGAAATTTGGAAATTGTATAGC
Organism: Bacteroidota bacterium; assembly: GCA_020048155.1. Classification (GTDB taxonomy): domain Bacteria; phylum Bacteroidota; class Bacteroidia; order Bacteroidales; family DYOH01; genus JAIFMY01. Next base: position 17,745 of record JAIFMY010000072.1, on the reverse strand, counting down.
TCATTTGGTGAAGTAAAATCAGCTGGACCACTAATGGTTTGCAAGGTATTGCCATTGAAAACCAATTTAGCATCTGCGCCAATACCAGCGTCATAGGTTCCGGCTAAAAATTCCAGGTTGCCTTTGATCGAAATTTTTGAATCATGCTCATTAATTGCGTCGGCTCCGTTAATTGTCCAGTCGCTATGTATTTGGACATTAATATTAGGCAATCGTCTATGTCCAGTGCCTGAAAGTATTAGATTATTTATTTCAGAAATTTCACTTAAAATATCGTAGTTAGTACTTCCACCATATTCTAAAGTACCGCTGTCCAGAGAAAAAAAGTGTTCATAATCTCCAGCCGGCAAATCCCCTCTTTCCAAATACAGTGTGCCCGTTCCGGTAACATTTCCTAGCCTGTGCCCGAACGTACTATTAACAATCAATTTGCCCAGATCTACTATACGTGTTGAGTATGAAACAACGTAATTGGAAGGTATTGTCACATTATGTTCAACTTGCACTCTGGCGCCTCGAGGGCCTCCGGCAGGTGAAACAGGCGACCATATAGTATTGTCAGTCCAAACGCCATCGGCTATAGAAACATACAAAGGCACTTCATTGGGAATGGCCCCGTTAAAAGAAGTACCATCAACACCGGCGAAATAGTCGCCATCTATACCATCATCGTTGGTATTTATGAAAGAGAATGACAATTCGTTGTTACTTTCATTGAAGTCAACTTCGGTATATTTATCAAACAAACCGCTCGATCGGCTTAGTAGTCTTGCCGTAATATAATATGTAGCATCATAAGGTGCAGTAAAGTTAACATCCGCATCCAAAGCTTGCATTATTGCTGTAGCGGAGAAGTTTGTTGCTCCTTCAGAGTCAAGAATCCAATAGTAATCCAATACGTTTGATGCATCTACAATTTCAGGATCCGGGGTTTCCAGATCTTCTGTAATGGTAGGATGTATCTCGTCAGCAGCTTTCACCCTGATAGGCATATTATCTACTGAGCTATTGGTTATGGTAAATACAATAGGTGTAAATTTGCTGTTAGAGCCAATAGGATAAATAAATTCGGTACTTGAAGCAATTGTTGGAAAATATTTCTTCACACCGGCATCTGTGAATGAAATATTGGTTTGTATCATATTGCTTTCAGAAAAAGCAGACAACTGATTGAATTGTGCATTTTTCTCGATAACCAATAAATTTCGACCTATATCAAATATACCACTTTGCATATTCAATGCTTTTGAAATGGTCACTGTATATCCGGTTGGTATCAGCACTCCGTTCACATTGTTGGTTGTTAGATAATCAAAAGTAGAAGTACCAATTAGTTGCTGTTGTTCAGTTCCTTCAAAAATTACTCCTTGTCCGGTAGAACTGGATCTCACTGCAATGGTAGAATATACATCGCCCTGTGCATGTATCGCATATCCAGCATGTTGCCATGCACCTGAATTGAAATGGAGCTCGTTGGCAACTGTAATGTCAGAAGCTTGATTGACTGTACTTGTGCAATTGCTTATGAGATTGTAAAAAGTAGTATTGCCTGTAAGGGTTTGACCGGATGTACCCGCTAAATAAGTTGTATTGCCATTAGCAGTAAATGTGCCATTATTAGTAAAATTTCCCAAAAGAGTAAGATCTAAACCATTGGCATTGAATTTGGCACCAGCATTTATTTCTAGTTCCTCGCTTACAGTCAGTGGCACAACATCTACTCTTAGTTCAGGATTGTTAGTGCTGGTATTGTCAACTACAATTTTAGGGAAAGTAGTACCGGCATACAGTGTAAAAATTTCATTTATAGGAGTAGAGGCATTACCAAATCTAACTGCCATCCCCGATGCCAGGTTACTTGTTTCAGGATTGAAATAAAAACTTTGTGTAGTTGGACTGGTACGATAATCGGCAACCAATTCAAAAGTACCACCTGAAAAATCGAATGAACTCCCGGTATTTAAAATTTCAAAAATTCCTCTTGACGCTTGTCCAGCCGCGTTTATACCAAACTGAGCAGTTCCTCCAGTTTGCGAATAGTGCAGAATACCCTCTGTTGAAGTAGTAGAGCGCCTTACCTGAGAGCCTACAAATAAATTTCCAGCATTGACTTCTATGGTAGCATTGCCCGTTACGCTGTATTGAATGTAGTTGTCGCCACCACGCATGTCCAAAGTTCCACCATTTATATTGAGTGTACCATCGAGCAAGATACCACTGCCTCCGGTACATGTTGCGGTACCAGCATTTAATTGCAAACCTGCTGTTCCTGGTATTTCAAAATTATCGTTACCTGAAGTCAGGGCAATATTAATCAATGCATCATTCAATATAAGTGTACCATTTTGCAACTCCAATGCTTTAGCAACTCCTACACCACTGGTAGCACCACTCAAAGTGAAATTGTCGTTAAAAGTGAATGAAAAGTTTTGATCTGTTCCCTTATTCATAAAAATTCGGTATAAGGAAACTGAACCAGATCCAGTATTTGTCAAGGAATTATTTGATTCCCCAGCAAGAATCAGATTCACTTTGGTGTTGGCACTTGTAAGATTAATCAATGAAGTATTTGCTAAAGTAATGTCAGACTTAGCTGTCAACGTGTGCAACAAACCACCGGTAGTGGGGGTAGAAAGACTTAACGCTGAGCTTCCTTGTTGCAATACGATATTTCCATCAACTGTAACCGATGATGCACCTGTACCAGTTCCGGGGAACTTAAAATACCCAGATCCGAATGAATGCCCTATTAGCAGTTTCTTTTTAAATATAACAGAGCCTCCGGCGCTATTGGTCATAAGTGTATGTCCGTAGGTAATTATTGTCAGACCATTTACAGTTACATTTGTATTAGGAAATATAAATGTTTTATTGTTTGGTGGGTCAAACCATATTTGCGGATACTCTTTGGCTGAAATTGGCAAATTTAAAGCACTACTACCTTCGTGTTTCCAAATAACCAAAGCATTGAGATAATTGTTAAAATCCCCAAAGTCACCGTTTGGAAATATACTGGTATAGCTGTCGTTTACTTCGTACTGAATAACAGCACCGTGATTTTCGCCAGTTAATGCACCGCCTTGATGGGTATCGGCGACTTCAACAACTCCAAAATTACTGTTATACGCAGCATAACTATTATCTCTGTTAAAAATTATACGAGGGCAACCACTTGAAAACCCATTTTCATCATTAAAAATAACAGCTGCACAAGTCTCGGATTGTGTAATATCAACCAAACCACTGTATGATACACTAAGTCTTCTTATAACTGCAATATCTCCTGCTTTAGGATAGTCTGATGCAGCCGAACCGCCAACAGTTGTTGACCAAGTAGTGTCGGTACGCCAGTTTCCGTTGGCTCTGACATAAAATATTTGGGGATTTCCAATAAATCTTGTGCTTTCGCCGGCGGTATAGTTTGAGTTTTCTAAAGTGAATCCTACGAAACCAGCTTGCGTAAAATCTGCGCCAGTACTAGTGCCATTGAAAACAATCCAACGGGTATTGGCGTCAAGCTCCAACGATTCATCAACGTCGGTAATATCTAGAGTTGGGTCAGATTCAAAATCACGATTATATGCCCCACTATTTGCTACTTTTCCCGGAACATAGGTTAACTCATCTGTACTACCGGAAGGCAGGTCAACACCAGTGACACCAACTTGGTTTCTATAATAGAATCTGTATGCAACAGTTGGTAAGGTAGTAAAATCTGAGTAAGATGTTTTCCAATAATGCTGTAAAACTTCTCCTCCCGTCAGATCTGTAGTTTGCAACTCGCCTGCAACTACTTTAATGTTCACATAGCCGCTGTCCACAAAGTTTTTTACTTTCATTTGGGCAGGTCTGAAATACACCGTAGTACCACCATCGGTAGTAAATCCGATTGGGAATGTAATGGGAGCTGTGTTTTGGTCAACCGTTGTAGCGGTAATATTTGTAGGGGTGTTTTGTTTTACAAATAAACTAAGTCCGCCGTCGGAAGCGTTTCCGTCAGAAAATATGGCACGATTGCCCGTAACTCCAGAATTAGCTACGTTTATAGTATCGGATTTGGTAGTTGTACCTACATAGAAAGAATTGGCATCTCTCAAATTCCACATATTGTCTACTTTGAGTAAATTGTCTTTTATGTAAATGGCTCCACGCATAAATTCCATCCGTTCAATGTAAACATCACTGTTCAGTTCAACTACCGTACTGGTAGCAACATTAAATCGTATATTACCAAAAATGGCATTGCAGCATCCGGTGTACCGGTTGCAGTAGGATAAGTTCCACTGCCATTTGGATAAAATGTTCCTAAACGGTCGTAATTGTTTATAGTTCCCCAAATACGAAGTGTAAAGCGGTTTTGATCAATAGTTCCCGATTCTACTGTAATATCTCCGTAAACATCATACAAAATATTAGAATTCGCACGATTGGATGATGAAACCAAACGAAGTACATTGCCTGACGTGCGATTCATGACCACATTGCCAAGAGTTAATGCACCGTTATATGTGCTCATTTCATAATAAAAACTATCTATAGCAGAAGTTCCGTCGGTTTGATTGAAGTATGTTGTATTGTAAACCCAGACTCCACCTCCCGAATTGAAACGATTTGTATAGCGTGCACCTATTTCCATTCTCCATGAACCCCCAACATATACATCATTATTATTTGCAACACTAGAGATGGCTATCAATGTAATATCTTGTACACCAGGTGTTGTTTCTTCTCCTTCCATTATAAAATCATTCAATACTTTCAATGGTTGGGCTGCCAAATCTTCATCGGTAGACCCCACATCGACTCCTTCTTGCAGGCGAAATTCACTTAAGGCTGAATATGTATTTCGGAATATCAGGTTCCAAAACGGTGCTTTAGAAGTAATAATAAAGTCATTGGCGTTGTCGGTCTCGCAAACCACTGTTCCGCCAGTTACCTGAATGTTTTCCTGGTCAGAATTTATAAATATACTCCCCAGCCCCACAGTACCTTTCACTGTAAGTGTACCACCTGTCATGCAGATTTACGCTACCGCCGGATTGTGCATACCCACCCACGTTGGAAGCTCCAAAAACCGAAGTTCTAATCTGATTCACATTCAAAGTACCGCCACTTACTGAAATAAGGCCGTTGCTTCGGGTCGTAATCCCACTGCTTACTTTTGCTTCAAGCAAACCGGCTGATAATTCAATGGTACCATATGGAACCAGAGAGTTTCCGCTATTTTTGAGTACTGTACCTCCTGCTACCCAAAGTTTGGCAGCCTCTGATACATTGTAGTTTGAAGCATTGGTTAAAACCGGAATGCTTATGTTTGCACCAATTTTTACAGTTCCTTTGACTAGTCCTAAAGCATTATTGTTTGCACTTAATTGTGCAATATCTGCATGTCCTTCATTTGCATAACCATATAGTTTGAAGTAAGAAGCATCGGTGGCTTCAATGCTCAATATATATGTGGCATCTGTACCTTTGTCGATCTCAATTCGATAAAAATTACTTATCCCATTGCATAAAATGCTTTGGTCAGCATCCGCACTCAAAAAATTGGCATCAACAATTCCATTGGTTGCTTCGTTATTATAGTCATATGCTACTCTGTTGGTAAAATTTAGTTCACCGTTGATTGTCAAATCAGAATAAAAATTGAATTGATGTCGTGCATTGGCTGTTCCGGTAATTATCTTGGCACCATTCACAATCAAAACATCGCCTTTCACTGTAATATTCAGATTGGAGGTAGCAGCGCTATTGTTCAATGAAAAAATACCGGATTTAATTGTGAGTGCTCCATTAAGGGTTAGGTGATTGAGTAAAGTAACGGTAACTCCGGTATTCACTTCAACTTCCATATTGTAAAAAGTTTGTGCATCAGCCAATGTGTAGTCAGATGCACCGTAATACACCACAGTACCATTGTCTTGTCCTTCGTCAGCAAACTGGCTTATATCTGAATACGTAGGAAAATTATCAGCAGCCATCAAAATACGTCCATTACCGGAAATGGTATTAAATCCGTGTCCGGTGGTAATACCTAAGTCCAACCTTCCATCTACGTCTAAACTTGCGCAAGTTATGCTATTCAAATTCATCGTCACTGTTTTACCACTCTTGATAACTACTTTATCAGATACTTGCTGTGGATATAAATGGTCAGGATTGTTTGGAAGAGCGCCAGAAGGATCAAGCGTCCAAGTTTCCCAGTTGTTCCAATCTCCACTTACAAGTGTATACCAGGTTTTACCGGGTGCACCTTCCAATGGGCTATCCGTTTCGCTTTTTGTACCCAATGTGTAATAACCATTCTGTAGGTCCGAAGCCAAAACATCAAATCTTACCTGATCAGCATCACCTAAGGCAATCGTTGCATTTACTTCAGAATAATTGCCTGTGGTAGCGTTGCGAAATAAAAGCACATAATTGCTTATGTTTTGAGGGTTCTGTCCCCCAATACCTTCCGGCATATCAAATTTAAGGCTAACGTTTTGTGCACCTATCTGCTCAATATACCAGTCCCGTGCCCAACGAGCTTCAACATCGCCAGCAACGTCGGTCATAACCACCGAATTTGCAATTCCGTTATGCGCCCACATGATGTAATCACCATTTTCGAGCGAACCGTTATTGGCTATGTAAAGTCCACTGCTTACGCTTTCAGAAAAACTACCATCAGACTCCTGCCCTATTCCGGTGAAATGGACATTATACGAACTATGCCCTGCTGTAAATCCATCGGTAGCTATACTTATTGCATATTTTATATTCAGGTAGTTTTCAACAATGGTGCGTTGAGCATTATTCAGGTATGATGAGTAAAAAATAATTTCGGCAATATCGCCGTCAAATGCTTGGGTATTGTCGTAAGCATTATCAACATCGTCTTGTTCGCCACCTATGGCCAACGAACCATCATCGGTGATGGTTGATCCTGTCCCGAATCCGGTGGTTGATAAAACAGAGGTGCCGTCTTTGAAAATATTCAGATTTCCTCCTGAGCTTTTCCATTTGTTTGACAATATTTGGAATGCTCCAGTATTAAAAGCCACACCACTTGCATTATTGCTACCGGCTAAATAAGTATTCAAATTTATCGGTAGTTTTGTATACTATGAATATTGTAGCTGCATCAGATGCAAAGTCTGAAAACGGATTGAGCACAAGTCTGCTGCCTTTTCCATCGGCACCTCCAGCTGCAAAGCGCACCACAGGGAGCGAATTGATTTGATTTGCCTTGTAAATGGGATTGTTTATAGTTGCTGACTGACCCAAATTTTTCAAGTTTCCAGAACTATCAGCCCAAGCAGTTACACTGCTTCCATCGGTGAGAGATAAGTCGTTGGCTCGTAGCCATAAAATATGCTTTGGGTGCCCATTGGTTCCTGCAATATTTCCAATTCCAGCAGGGCCTGTCTGTGCCATTAATACTGCATAATGAGTAATAAGTATGGCAACCAATAATAAACATCGGTAGAGCTTTTTCATAGTTGATTGGTATTCTGTTCCTAGCCTTATTTTTACGTACAAAATTATTTAATGTTTCAAACATACGCACAAAAAATCATGCATAAAAGTTAAAAGCATTTTTTAAATTTGCAGCAACATACCGCAATATAACGCATGGCAGAAGGTACAGAAAAGAAAAAAAATAAGTTGTTCCGCAACATTCGGCACAAATACAGACTTATTATATACAATGACAATACGTTTGAAGAAGCATTCAGCTTTCGTCTTTCGCGCCTGAATGTGATAGCGGGCGTAGGATCCGTAGCTTTTTTATTATTTTTTCTGGGCATCTTTACCATAGCTTTCACTCCGCTTCGCGAATTTATACCCCGTTTACCAGATGGCGAATTGCAAAAAAACATCATTGCCAATGCGATGAGAGCCGACTCATTAGAGTATAAACTGGAACTGAGGGACAGATACTATTTGGAATATGTACGCTCTATTATTGAAGGCAGAGCCCCAGAACTGAAAATTGACATAAAAGATACTACCAAAAACCCTGAAAATATAAATTTCTCTAAATCTGAATACGATTCGTTGCTCCGCAAGCAAATTGAGCATGAAGAGGAATACAACCTGAGTGTTACCGAAAATATTCCGGTAAAACGTGGCATAGCACATTTATATTTTTTTCCACCACTTAATAATGCTGTTATTACCAATAGGTTTGATGTAATGAGCGGTCACTATGGAGTTGACATGGTAGCAGCTAAAAATTCAGGTATAAAATCCGTTTTAGACGGAACTGTGTTGCTAGCCGAATGGACGCTTACTACTGGTTACGTTATTCAAATACAGCACGAAGACAATCTGGTTTCGGTATACAAACACAACTCACAACTACTTAAACAAGCTGGTGATAAGGTTAAAGCAGGTGAAACAATTGCTATTATTGGCAATTCAGGAGAACTCTCAAGTGGACCACACTTACACTTCGAACTATGGCACAACGGCTCACCTATAAACCCCGAGGATTTTATTATTTTCTAAATCAAAAGTGGTGAGTATAAAAAAAATAGCCCTCAATGAAAGCAACGAATCTGTTGTTGTTATATCCTCATTTTTTTTTAATAAGCAAGCAAAACGGCAAAATACTCGTGTAGAGAAAATACTAGCAAACTACTATGTGAATGCAACAAAAGTAACCGTTGAACAAATATTGTATTTACGACCAATTACATACTTCATTGAGCATTATATCAACAATTTAACGCATTTATTAAAAGTAAATGCATATGAATTTACCAAAATATATAAACATACTCTTACATTTGCACACTTTTACTAATCATTTGAAATACGCAAACAATCAGTCATGGAAATACTTATAAAAACAGCACAATTATTCCTAAGCCTTTCTATACTAGTCATCATTCATGAACTTGGGCATTTTATTTTTGCAAAACTATTCAAAACCCGGGTAGAGAAGTTTTATCTATTTTTCAACCCATGGTTCTCTGTATTCAAGTTTCAGTACAAAGAAACCGAATACGGAGTAGGCTGGCTTCCGCTTGGTGGCTATGTAAAAATATCGGGCATGATAGATGAGTCGATGGATAAAGAACAAATGAAACAAGATCCTCAGCCATGGGAATTTCGCTCAAAACCCGCATGGCAGCGCTTACTGGTAATGATAGGCGGAGTGCTTTTCAATTTCATACTTGCATTTATGATATACTCCATGATACTATATACATGGGGCGAAAAATACCTGCCTACCCAAAATATGACATATGGAATAGTTACCGACACACTTGCAAGAGAAATAGGACTCAAGGATGGTGATAAAATTATAACTATAGACCAGCATGAAGTAGTTAATTTTGCCGACGTAATGCCTGAATTATTGCTGGGTGATGAGCACAGTCTTCAGATAGACAGAAATGGTGAAAAACTAAACATTGTTCTTACCGAAAAACATATAGCAGGGATACTTAAGCGAGATGGTTTTTTCATAGAACCTGCGTATCCGTTTTTTATTCAGGATTTTGCGCCGGGAAGCGCAGCTAAAGAAGCCGGAATAGAAGTAGGTGACCAAATCATCAGCCTTAACGGACAGTACCTGCCCTTCTTCAGAAATTACACCCAAACACTGAAGCAATATGCTGATGAAATGATAGAACTTAAAGTACTTCGCTTAGGCGATACTGTAACGGTGCGTACACAAGTTAGCTCTGCAGGCATGTTGGGTGTAATGGCCAAAAGCCCATTCGATTTAATGACACTGCAGACACGAGAATTCGGCTTCTGGGAATCTTTGCCTGCCGGAATAGTTCGTGGATGGAAAAAAATGGGCGACTACATACGTCAATTCAAGTTGCTATTCAACCCCGAAACAGAAGCATACAAATCAGTTGGTGGTTTTATTGCTATCGGCAATATATTCCCTTCATTCTGGGACTGGCAGTCCTTTTGGTCTATGACTGCATTGCTTTCTATCATGCTGGGTGTTGTAAATATTTTGCCCATTCCCGCACTTGATGGTGGCCATGTGTTGTTTCTACTATACGAGATTATAGCAAACCGCAAACCCAGCGATAAATTTTTGGAGTATGCACAGATTGTAGGAATGGTTTTATTGCTTGCCCTTTTGCTCTTTGCAAATGGCAACGACATCATTAAACTGTTTCAATAACATATTTACGTTTCAACATATTTACTTATTTTTGTATCAATTTTAATACATAAGATTATGATTGCAAATACTATAATTCTAGGCGTAATTGGGCCATGGCAAGTGGTACTTATTGTATTGGTTGCGCTACTTTTGTTTGGTGGTAAAAAAATACCTGAGCTTATGCGAGGTATAGGCGAAGGAATGAAAGAATTTAAGAAAGCTACCAGTACCGAAGATACTATACAAAAAACTGAATCGAAATCTGACTCCAAGATTGAGAATCAGTAATCAGATTCTTTAGAATTTCTTTAGTGTATAAAAGCATGGAATGTTGCCCAAATCTGAAATCATTCTGGACTAAGGCAGTATTTCGTGCTTTTTTATATTGTCAGCCACAACAATTTGACTCTATAAGTCACCCTTATTAAAATCTTGACTAGTTTTTATTGAGAGCATCATGCCATTAATCCAGGTTTAGATCCCAATTCTATTCAAGCAGCAAAACCATAAAAATCAGAAATCTATTTTTCAAAATAGGTTATTCGCGAAAACTAAAAGTTCATTTAAGCTGCCCGATATTGAAGACCGAGAGTTTTGCGGCCAATTACCAAACATATCTCCTGATGGCTTACGATAAAAACATTGCAAATTCCTGCATTTGGTGCCCTACATGTATTACTTTTGAGGCATGATGTTGTGGCCTAACCTAAACCGGTGACAAGTTCCCGGAATAAGCCCCATGAGCAGCATAGTCGCAGCCGGCAATACCCCCTAAGCTGCAATTGCACGAATCAGATTCAACAATATATTAATCTTTCACATATTCACTTATTTTTGTATCTATTTCAAATTTTATGGTTATGACAACAACTACAATAGCATTAGGCGTTATAGGTCCACAAGAAGTAATACTAATCGTATTGATAGCGATACTAATATTTGGTGGAAAAAAAATTCCGGAACTCATGAAAGGTATTGGCCAAGGCATGAAAGAATTTAAAAAAGCTACGCGTAGCGAAGATGAAATCAAAAAGACTGAATCGCAAACAGACAGCAAAATTGAAAATCAATAATCGGCTTCAGCAAAGTTTTTTTGTAAACAAATATGGAATATTGCCAGCAACTGAAACATCAGTTATTTTTTGCAGTATTCCGTACTTATTATTTTACATATGAAAGCATATAAACGAAATTTCAAGATGCCCGCTTTCCGGTTGATGGTCATATTCGTTTTCGCTGCTTTCACTTCATGCACTCAAAACAGTGATTCTATTTTATTGCCCAATTCGGTAGGCCGTGCATACGAACTTCTGGTGGTAATGCACATCAATGCATGGAAAGGTGCATCAGGCGATTCTATCAGGAAAGTATTTGAATGCCCAACTCCGGCACTTCCACAAGATGAACCCTTATTCAGCATCATTCATATCCCACCTTCGGCTTTCAATAAGTATTACTTTGGATACAGAAATATTTTACAGATACATATCTCGCAAAACCAAACCCAAAATAACATATCTGTAAAAACCAATAGCCATGCCCAAAATCAGGTTTACATAGAGATTTGGGCCAGTGATGAAGCTAACTTTCTGGCGCTTATGCATGAAAACAAAAACGCAATTTTGGAAAAACTGCTTCAAAGCGAGCAAGAACGCTTGAAAGAAAGTTTCAGGCGACTTACTTCTCAAAAACTACTGAAACAAATACAATCGGAATACAAACTTAGCCTGTACATACCTTCAGATTACATACTGGCCGTATCACGGGATTCATTTGCATGGCTGGCAAACGAGACTGAGAAATTGTCGCAAGGTATATTTATATGGAAATACAAATACCAAAACGCAAAACAAATGCAGATCGAAAACCTTATACAACAGCGCAATACAGTTTTGAGAAATAATGTGCCCGGGCCGGTAGCCAACTCTTATATGAACACCGAAATGGGGTACGAAATACAATACGATACCTTGTATAAAGCAGGAAGAGCGGTATATCAGATGCGCGGTTTGTGGCGCGTTGAAGGTGATTTTATGGGCGGCCCCTTCGTGAGCCAAACATATATCGATACCGTTTCTCAAACTATCACCACCGTAGAGGGGTTTGTGTACGCAGGAAAGCAAGCCAAGCGCAACTACCTGCGCCAGGTAGAAGCCATAGTAGGCTCACATAGCCCGATTAACTAAAAATACTACCAGTAACCAAATTTTCTGGGTTTTGAAGAAAATTCTGACAGTTGGTATTTACTGCATTTTTTTTCATTTTTATACCTTCATCATGGCAAGCAAGTATGGTATGCACGGAAACCTGACACATAAAATATTTTTCACCTTCATTCTGCTCATGTTCCAGATCTTGGCCATAAGTCAAGATGCCGGCGAAATATTTGGATAGCATCACTCAACGGACTATACAGATTTGATGGCAACTCCATAATGGCTATCAACTCCAAAGAACATGTTTCGGGCTCATTGTCCATACTTTTGGAAGATTCCTTGGGCAGAATTTGGACCCGAAACTTTAGGGGACAAATTTTTCATACTGATGGCGATGTTCTGAAGTTGGCATTCAACTGGGAAGACAGCATAGGCAGGTTTCCGTCTATGACCATGGATTTGCTGCAAAATATTTGGATTAGTGGTGATAAGGGCATATATAGATATTCAATAAAAAATAATGCATGGACGAAGATAACCTTAGACCCAATTAAATATCCGAACATAGCATTTGATTACAACAGCGTTGAACTAATAGCAGGACCAGACAATAGAATCTGGTTTTCGAATAATGCAGGAAATGTTGGGCATATAAAAGATGAAATCATTCACCTCAATGAATTTAAGGATAAAAATATGCCCCTCATTTTTTTCGACAAATTATTCGAGTTCGAAGGAAATATTTATGGATGGTCAAACAATTCGCATATTTATAAGCTTAATGATGAATTTACAGTAATAGCAGACTTGACGGAGCTGGGTGTGCAACGCCTGGGTATGTTAGATATAAACGCAATCAATAGTAACACCTTGGCAATTAGCACCATAAAAGGCGTGTATTTTTTAGACAAAAACTTTAGACTCCTAAGTAACAAGCCTATATATAAAGGGATAAAGATATCGGGATTGTATCAGGATTGCGAGAAGAGCTTATGGGTAAGCACCCTTCAAAACGGTGTGCGGGTAATTCCGAATATTGAAATAGGTGTGTACAACAAACATAATTCAGCACTCCCCGAGAATGATATATTTTGTTTCGCACGTAATGAGCAAAACATATACGCTGGATTTAATTCAGGCATAGTGGGCTATTTCAACCAAAAAACTTCATTTACCACCATTTTCACACCAAATCACACTTTCGAGGTTTCGTGCATAAACACTACAAATACTAGCAATCATGTAGTTTGGTTACAATCTCAGAAGTGGTTTCAATCTAATCAATCGAATGCTATAACAAGCACGCCATTTGCAATAAGCGCCCCCAAAGAAATTAGGTTTTATAGCGATTTAGTAACCATACCGGCCAACAACGGAGTGCAAATATTTATGATGTCTGCGAAGGGCGCAAAACAAAGTATCATTTCAGAAGGGAACAATATGACCAAAGGTGAAATGACCTTCCCACTGCTAGGTAACAAAAACACCGAAATTTTTGTATTCCGTAAAAATAAAAAAGCCCGCACTGCAGTGTTCGAACAAAAAAGCAAAACACTGTGGGGTGGTTTCAACGATGGAGTATATTTTTGGCGAAACAACCATACAAGCGAACTTCTTATAAACGGCAACAGAATATACTGCAACAAACTCACACAATCAGACAACGGAATGATATGGCTTGCAGCATCAACCGGAGTGTATGGCGTACAAGACACCACCATTGTGTATTTCTACCCCACTACCGATGCATTGTACAGACTTACATGGAATACTAAAAAAGTGGAAGCTTTTGGAAACACTGATGGTATATCAACGTTCGAAATACACGATCTGATAACCGATGAGCAGCATATATACATGGCCACACCCGAAGGAATAATATACATGCCAAAAAAAATAGAGCTCAATAACCAAATTCCTCCCTTGATCAATATCACCCAAGTCAAATTTCTGGAAAGAGACACTATCCTGGCCAATGAATATGAGCTACCATATTATAAAAACCATTTGGCCATAGGATTTACAGGATACTCAATTAAAAGCCGTGGTACATATACAGTCACTTACCGCATGTTAGGCCTGAGCAACCTCTGGATAAGCATACCTGGCAATACCCATATCATCAGGTTTCCATCGCTTATTCCCGGGAAGTACACCTTCGAAATAAAATGCGTAAACGAAGATGGAATTGAAAGCATAAGCACCGAAACAATTCATTTTACCATACTTAAACCCTATTGGCAAACATTTTGGTTCAGAGCACTTGTGATATTGATTCTAGGATATATAGTATTCCTTTTGTTCAGGCAGCGCATAAGGGTTTTAAGCCGGAAGAACCAACTGGAGAAACAATTAAAGATTTCAGAAATCACTGCTATAAAGGCTCAAATGAATCCTCATTTTATATTCAACTCACTCAACTCTATACAAGATTTGATATTGAGAAAAGACCTGAGAAGCTCTAACATGTACCTGGGAAAATTCAGCGACCTGCTTAGGCTCATACTCGAAGTTTCAGGAAAGGAAAATATAAATCTGGAGACTGAAATTGAAATTCTGACTATATATCTGGAACTCGAAAAACTGAGGTTCGAAGAAGAATTTAATTTTAAAATTGATAGCAGCGATCTTACCCTCCCGCCAACCGCCATAAACCTCCCCAGTATGATCATACAGCCATTTGTGGAAAACGCAGTAAAGCATGGCCTCTTGCATAAATATGGCCAAAAAAATCTTTCGATACGGTTTTCGTGTAACCAACAACTGCTTACTTGCGTAATAGAAGACGATGGCATAGGCCGTGTGCGTGCTGAGGAAATAAAACAAAGAAGAAACAAACTGTATCAACCGTTCGGAAACTCCGCTTCGCAAAAAAGAATAGAGCTTATAAATGCTTTGGGCGAACAACATATCTTCTTGCAAATAGAAGATTTGTATGAAGACAACATAGCCAAAGGTACACGGGTAGTACTTAGCTTCTCAATTCACTTATGAGCGTATATGCATCATTCATAAAGTGCAGAGGCACATTCGTAAAACCACTATTTTTTTGAAAATATCTTTTCATAAATTGGCACCATGATGAATGCAGTAATAATAGACGACGAAGAAGCGGCCATTAGGGTTTTAACTAACCTATTGACCGAATTTTCTCCCGAAATAAAAATAGTAGCCACTGCACGCAATGTGCCCGATGGAGTTCTCGCCATAAACCGCAATAAACCCGATGTAGTATTTCTGGATATTGAAATGCCGGATTACAGTGGATTTGAGCTACTTGAATTTTTTCCTCAGGTTGATTTTGAAATCATATTCATCACCGCATATAGCCAGTATGCGCTGCGTGCCTTTGAGGTATCTGCTATAGATTACTTGCTCAAACCTTTGCAAATAAACAAACTTGAAGCTGCGCTTGAGAAACTCAGGCTAAAATTGGAGCACAACTCGATGACCGACAGACTGAATACGCTGAAGGAAAATCTGAAAGAACAAATAATCAGAAAAATAGCTCTTCCCATATCTGATGGTTTACTGTTTGTAAAAGTAGATGATATCACACATTTGGACGCTGAAGGTGCTTATACCAAAGTATTTACCATAAACAATGCCCCTTTGCTGGTGAGCAAAAATTTGAAATTTTTTGAAGATATACTCAAACCCCACTCACAGTTCTTCAGGCCACACCGTTCGCACCTTATCAACATCAATTTTCTGGTAAAATACTCTCGACACGAAGATTTGCTAATTCTTGAAAATAATTTCAAAATAACCATTGCTAAAAACAAAAAGGAAGAATTTGAATCGCTGATTGAAAAGATGAATTAAAAAAACTAATATACCTAAGCATTATTACCACCTTAAACTAAATGAAATCCGGTTGTTGTAACGAAACGCCGGATTTTTAAAAAATTGCCATAAGATGTGACGCATTCTCATATTTATTGGTAAACCAATATACATCAGCAATACTTCTTTTCAAACTCCTAAAAAAAATACCTGCCTAATATAGTTGAAATATACATATAACTCTGAGCTTATGTATTAGCGATAGTATATTTATATATACCCAATGACGCTTTTTCAATACTTTTGTGTAAGGAAACACAAGTTCCTATGCATCAAATTCACCCTGCTTACAAAATATTTTTAGGGGAATGCCCTATGATTATAGAAGAGAAAAAAAGACCGTATTGCGTCACAACATTTTGGGTCAAATAATCTTACAATAAAAAGGCTATATACCTTATAATCTGTACATATGACACATGAATTAGAATGCATGATACAATGTTTAATAAGTTAATAATTACTTAGGGTGCGTATAACATCTTGTTAATATGACTTTCAAATTCAACTCTTACCTTTGTACTTTAAACTATTAGTAAACAATTTATGTAGCAAACCGAGATCATAACATTTCTCAAGTTCATAGGTTGTAGATAGATTCTTTTCTAAATCTATGCATTTAAGAATACCCCATCGGCATAGTTTATTTTGGCAAACAAATAATATATTGAAAATGAGCATATTAAATCATAACAATACATTACTAACCGACTTCAAACCCATTTGCAGAGGCAAAGCCAATGAAACACCCTTTTACTGTGAACGCAAACACTATGGCAACAATACTAGTCGGCATGACTGTTTCATTGCTACTTATGCCTATAGTATTGCTCAGATGAATCCTAATTACTTCACCTAATCATCTAAAACCTATTTTGATATGATTCAATTGTTAAAACATCTTTGTGTATTGTCGGTATTTATTTGGGCATCATGTCAGCAAAATACCAATGATAATGCTGCAAAAGCTTTAGTAGATACCGTATTGCAACATGAAACACTGGTAGCATCTGAAATCGAGCTTAAAAAGCTTGATGAGCATTTTACATTCATAATCTCTAATGATAATGGCAAGAACGGGTATTACGATCAAAAAGTAATAGCTGAAGCAATGGGGGAAACTGTTAATATTGTGGATGCCAAGTTCATGGCAGCATTGGGCGATGTGCATCATTACCTGGGTGTAGGTTCAGTAAACGATCCACTTTGGCTCACCAATTACGAATGGGTATATAGTCACCCTGAACTGTTGATACCATGGTTTCCTATACTTGGCAACCACGAATACCAAGGAAATACCGATGCTGTAATTGCATATTCTGCAATCAGTAGTAGGTGGCAAATGCCCGGTAGATATTATACAAAAACTTATGAAGTAACTGATAGTACAAGTGTGTTGTTAGTTTTTATAGACACTTCGCCATTGATAACCAAATATAGAGTAAGTGACAAACACCCTGATGCTCGCAAACAATCTGATGTAAATCAACTTAAATGGATTGAAAATGTTTTGCAGCAATCTACTGCCAAATGGAAAATAGTCATGGGGCATCATCCAATTTATGCAGGAACAACAAAAGATGGATCAGAGAGAGAAGATCTTCAAAATCGACTTTTACC
>JAIFMY010000135.1 GCA_020048155.1 Bacteroidota bacterium | reverse complement strand
GCGTATCCAGAATATTTATTTTTATCTCGTTATACTCAAACCCCATTACAGAAGTAGCTACCGAAATACCCCTCTGGCGCTCTATTTCCATAAAGTCGGAAGTAGCAGTTTTGCGTATCTTGTTAGATTTTACTGCACCGGCTTCCTGTATGGCACCACCAAACAACAGTAGTTTTTCGGTGAGGGTGGTTTTTCCGGCGTCGGGGTGGCTTATGATGGCAAAAGTTCTTCGTCTGGCTATTTCCTGAGGTAATGTCATTTTCCGTATTATTTGAGGCTGCAAAATTAGCACAAACTTATCATTTCGGAAACGAATTGATACGCGAAAAAAAGTTTCCTCAAAAAAACCATTTTAACCTGCAATTCGCAAACCAAAATTAAGTTTTTCCGTATTACATTTTGTGTTTTATCTTTTAGGTATAATACTTAAGCAACGCTTTTTCGTCTATTTGATTTATATTCGCACGCAAGCACTAATTACTAAAGCGCCAGCCAAAAATATATTTCAATAATCCAATGCTATGAAAAAAAAAGCCGATAAATTCAAGGACATAGAAAAACGTTCATGGTTATATAGTTTCATTAAGTTTGTTGTAAAATTCTGGCACAACTATATTTTCTATGAAAAGTACGAAATACGTGGAATAGAGAATAGACCAGGTAGTATTTGTAGCACGTGCAGATTTGTTCAAAAACAAGTGGATAGCTCGCGTACTCTATACTTTCAAGATTCTTCCCATTTTCAGAATGCGCGATGGCAAAGAAAACCTGAGCGAAAATGAAGCGGTTTTTCAGAAAACTAAAGATGTGATAGTGGCAAAAAAACCGTTCACCATTTTTCCGGAAGCTGCACACAATTTCCAGAAAACCCTGCTGAGTGTAAAAAAAGGTGTTCCGCGCATAGTATTCATTACCGAAGCCGAAAACAACTATAGCCTGAATATAAAAATTGTGCCCATTGGCATATATTACACCGAATACACTGGTTACAGAAAAAAAATATTGGTAAATTTTGGTAAACCTTTCGAAACCAAGCAGTACAGCGAGCAAAGCAAAGAAAACGAGCCAAAAGCCATGCTTGCCATGCGCGATACATTGGGCACAGAACTCGATAAGCTGGTGCTCAACATCAAGCATCCTACCCATTACAATGAGATAGATACTATTTGCGAGGTATTGCATCCGGAAGTTTCTGTTCAAAACAAATTTCCTGCATCGGCACTTACAAGCGAGATGGACAGCAAACGAATAATAAACAGCAGTCTGCAAGAAATAGAAACCACCAAACCCGAAGTTTTTGCACAACTGATGCAAAAAGCAAACACATTCAAACAGATAATCACCGAAAACAATCTTAGCTACAATATACTGATTGCAGCACCTGGTATTGAAAAAATAGCCGGACGTCTGATAAGTCTGTTGGCTCTTTTGCCTTTGCAACTTATAGCAATGCTAGTATACGGTCCTCCTGTGTTTATTTCAAAATTCATAACTGCAAAAGTGAAGGACGTATCTTTTTACAATACTATATTATTCCCTTTGGGATTGTTTTTTTTCTATATTTATCTCATCGTTGGATTCATACTCGTATGGGCTTTGGCCGATTTAGCATTCTACAAATGGCTTTGGCTTATTCTATTCCCCATCGGTTACCAACTATATTTTGGTTGGTTTGCTTTGTTGCACGAAACTCTACAAATGATAAAACTTTCGTTCAATAGAACACTGAAGCTCAAACTAGAAATATTGCACCAATTTTTTTCGACAGAAATACTGGGACAAAAAAATTAACAAGTTGTTATCGCTTATTTTTTTAGAATAATTGAAAAACAATCACACCATGATAGATTCATTCGGGATAGGTAATATAGACCCTTATAAATTGGCAAATCAACTGCGCCATTTAAGAGAAAAATCTTCGTCAGAAGAAGATTTCTGGAACAATCTGCCTCAAGAATTGGCCAAGCAGACAAGCGAATTTGAAGAAGAAACCAAACAAAATGTATATAACCACTCAAACTCAATAAAACATACAATCAGCCAAAATACAAAAGAGAACGAGCAGCGATTGCTAGCCATCTTGCAAACTCCTAATGTAGGGATAGCAGCTATAGACAATAACGGCATGATTGTGATGTCAAATAAAATATGCCGCGAAATGCTAGGATATACCGAAGAAGAACTTCTCAACTTATCTTCTTTGGATCTGACTCATCCCGAAGATGTTGCAATCACAATGCATAACATTGATTTAGTAAAAAACAGACAATCAGACAATTTCAGATTAGAAAAAAGATATATTACCAAATCGGGTAAGGAAATATGGGCAGATCTTTCTGTTTCGGGAGTTTGGAACCAAAACAACGAATTGGAATATATGCTAGGGGTAATCATAGACATTACCGACAGGAAAAAAATTGCAATCCAAAATCACAACCTTTTAATAGCCATGGATCAGAGTCCTTCGGCTATTATCATCACCAACCTCAAGGGCAATATAGAATATGCCAATCCACAATTTTCCAAAATTACAGGATATGAGATGATTGAGATAATAGGAGCAAACCTGCGAAAGTTTAAATCCGGCTATCATACCAAAGAATTTTACAGAGACTTGTGGAATACAGTTTTATCGGGGAAAGTGTGGCATGGAGTATTTTACAATAAACGCAAAAACGGAACATTCTTCTGGGAAGAAGCTAACATTGCTCCAGTTTTCAACCACCAGAATGCCATTATAAATCTGGTGGCCGTGAAACAAGACATTACAGAGCGTATTGAAATACAAAAAGCATTGCGTGAAAGCGAAGAAAAATTTAAAACCTACATCATGAGTTCACCAACCTCCATCATCATCCACAATGAAGGAGGCGATTTTACTTTTGCCAATCCGGCAGCTTCAGAATTGTTAGGTTGCTCTGTTGAAAACATTATGAAACATTCAATTTTAGATGCAACACCACCCGAATATAAAAGTTTGGTGAAAGAGAACTTAACTAAACTGAAAACCAATGGAAAGATAAGTAATTTGGAAACTGTGTTTTTGAGTTCGAAAAAAACACAAATTCCTGTTATAATGGACGGTATAAAGATTTCGGACAATGAATTTATAGCATTCATAAAAGACATTTCACAGCAAAAACTGGCCGAAGAAAAATTGATGGCCTTTGCCAAAGAACTTCATGATGCCAATGAATCGAAAGATAAGTTTCTGTCCATCCTCTCACACGATCTAAAAAACCCATTCAATTCGATACTTGGCTTCACTGATATACTTGCACAAAGACATAAGCAGATGGACCACGACAGACGAGACGGAATAATACATTCCCTTCGGAACGCGGCACGCAATGCTTATACCTTGCTCGATAATCTGCTTACTTGGGTTCGCAGCCAATCTGGCAAGATGAATATGGAAATAACTGAATGTAATCTTCGGGATACTATCTCTGAAATACAATTTTTGCTACAAGACAATCTTACAAGTAAACAGATTCAGATTCATAACCTTATACCAAGCGAAATGGCCGTATTTGCAGATCGGAATATGTTACAAACGGTAATGCGCAACCTTATGTCCAATGCCATCAAATTCACTCCAGAACAAGGCGAAATCCAAATAAGCGCCATGTTACAAAACAGATTCGTAGAAATTTCGGTAAAAGATAGCGGTACGGGAATAAGCAGCTCTGCACTAAAAAATCTTTTCAAGATAGGCGAGACCGTTTCTACAGAAGGCACCAATGGTGAAACAGGAACAGGTCTGGGTTTGCTATTGTGCAAAGATTTTGTAGAAATGCATGGTGGAACCATTTGGGTGGCCAATACCTCTGAATACGGTTCCACTTTTAGTTTCACTCTACCCGCAGCAGCTTCATATTCATAACACTAATCTAGGAATGAGCTTGGCAAAATATATTTTTTGGGTAAAAAACGCAATAATACTGGCAGTAATACGGAACCACCGGGAATCATGAAAATAGATACTGCAGGAATCGTTTTGAGAATATCAATTAACTGCTCGCGTACTTTTTTCGATTCTTCCGGAGTAAGTTTATTATAAGTAGCTTTTGCCATCAGGTATACCAACTCTTTGCTCTCACCCAATTCTTGCAGCAGCATCCGCTTGTTTTTCTTTAGTTTCAGCCCAATACGATTATTCAGAGAGTCCGTAAATATTTGTAATCCGTTGTTTTTATTACGCAAGAAAGGTATTTTGTCTTGGCTATCTTCCAGTATGCGCTCAATAGCCATATAGCTGATATCCAAATCGAACTCACTCAAATGCAGGCATTGACCTAGCTCATCGAGCGCCTGTTTTTCGGTATCCGTTATCAGTCTGTCGGTTAGGGCAGTAAGTATCGCAATCTCCATAACCAATTTGCGAAGCAACCACGAGTCTATAGGCTTCAAATCAATTGAGGAGGCAGGAAATGGCTTATCTATAGAATCTTCAATTTCGCGCGTGAGGCTATGTGGCAGATTGGCCGATTTTACAAAAAGCTTAAAATATGCTTTCTTCTCAGACTCTCGCATATCATCTGACGCCACTATGCAGGCAATTGTGCGCAATACCCTATCGGTGAGCAAAGTTACGTTTTCAAGTCTCACATTCTCAACCTTTGTAAACCAAGTGTTGAACATAATTATATCTACAGCTAGTAAACTATTGTGAAACAAAGATGTCCAGGCATCTATGCTGAATGATGTACGTATCTCGAGACGCTTATCGAGTATACCCTCGAGCACCGTAAACGGGTTGTACACGCCTTCTGTGGGCTTTAGCCCAAGCATATGTTCGTAGAAGGTAATAAGTTCGGGAATGAGCTCAGTCATATATATAGCTATGTAGTGCTTGCGCTGCAAGGCATCGGGGCTATTATATACGGCTATATAAAACAGGCTTTCAAGAAGCAACACTTTCATCTTTTCGGGCTCCGACCATTCAGAATCGTTCACATTGTGCAAGCCAGGCATTCGTATCGGGAAGCCATAAAAAATGCCGGTTGGCTGAAGGGTAAAATATATAAAACTTTCGGAGTCGGTAAGCTGGTTAATCGAATCCATAAGTGCCTCACTTTCAGATTCTTCAAAATTCGCAACTCTGTAAGCAAGGTATCTCGAAAGCCATCCCTTTTCACTCAGATTCATATGCATTATTTAGTTGTCCCAAAAATAAACATTTAACGCATGGTTTACAATACGTTCCCAATTATTCTGTTTGAATCTAATCTAATTAAAATTATTCAATTTAACACCGTTTTAACAAAATATATTTAATGGTTGAACTTTCAAAATATAATTTTGCACCAAAGTTTTATATATCAATAAAATAATTATTTAATCTAAGTTGATTACTTCCACATTAGGAAATAATATGAACGATTGAAAACCTCTAAAACAATTAATTTTAAAAAATCACATGAGATCAATTTATTTATTAGTACTAGGCATTTTTTTACTGGCTTCGTGCTCAAACAACGACAGCTATAAAATCGAAGGTAAGGTAGAAAACGTAGCCGAAGGTTGGATTTTCATCAAGAAAGTAGTTGAAAACGAGCTAAAAAGCGTAGACTCAGTAGAGTTGAAAGATGGTAAATTCACATTCGAAGGCAAACAAGACTCTCCTGAAATGGTTTATGTAATGATGGCTGAGCAAAGACAACCTCTCATGCTTTTCCTTGAAAACGCTAAAATTGAACTTACTGTAAACTTCGATAGCATAGCAGGCGCTAAAGTAACCGGTTCTAAATCGCACGAGCAATATGTTGAGTTCAATACCAAACTCGAACCTTTCTCAAAAAAACAAGAAGAACTCTACAACCAATATATGGAGGCTCAAATGTCTCAGGATTCTGCAAAAGTTGCTGGAATAATTGCTCAGTACGACAAACTGTATGAGGAACAAAAAGTAGCTATCAAAGACTATATCAAAGCCAATACAGCCTCGTTTGTAGCAGCTTATGTTGCAAAAAGCCACCTCTCATATGAATTAGATTTTGGTGGCCTAGATTCACTTCTTGCTCAGTTCGATGCATCTATTGCCAATTCTAGCTACATAACCGATATGAAAAGCCGTGCCGATGTACTTCGTAAAGTAGCTGTTGGCCAGCCTGCTCCAGATTTCTCATTGCCTGATACTACCGGTACCATGGTATCTCTTTCTTCATTCAAAGGCAAATATTTGCTTATCGATTTCTGGGCTGCTTGGTGCCGTCCTTGTCGTGCAGAAAACCCAAATGTAGTAGCCCTTTACAAAGACTACAAAGACAAAGGTTTTGAAATACTTGGTGTTTCTTTCGACTCTAAAAAAGAAGATTGGGTTGAAGCCATTAAAGTAGATGGTATCACATGGACTCAGATTTCAGACCTTAAATATTGGAATTGCGAAGCCGGTAAACTATACGGAGTGAATTCTATTCCTCATACCATTCTTCTCGACAAAGAAGGCATTATCATAGCAAAAAACCTTCGTGGCGAAGAACTTCGCGCTAAAATTGCTGAACTCTTGAAATAATTTTCTCGCTCTTGTATTTGGTATAAAATCTTATACAAGCATCTCATCACAAAACTCCTGCATTCATAAAAGATTGCAGGAGTTTTTTTATCCCAGATTACAAAATAATAATTAACCCGAATTATTCACAAAACTAAAATCCTCATCAAAGAAACTGGTTTTTGATATTTTTAGTTTAGATGGTTAAAAATGTTTGGGTAT